>JAISAC010000070.1 GCA_031266935.1 Prevotellaceae bacterium | reverse complement strand
AAGCCGCTAAAAAATTATGTGACATCCTTAATCAAACGGAATCCCGTTTTCCATCTACTAATCTTAAATTAATTTATGATTCTGTCGCTTTTTAGTTTGCGACCAGTATAGGAGTTCTGTAATTATGATGAAATAAGAGAAGGCAACCTATACATGGACGAAAATGATAACGAAAAAGAAACGTTTTTGCTGGTAAAAAAGGGGGATAAGGGTAGCGTTTTGTATGTGGAGCTAAGTCCAAACAGGGAAAATTATAACGTAAATTCCGGAGGTGTATTCAAAAATACCTATATAAATAAAAGAGGATTACTTTGGAATGTCAGCACCGAACATTCTACGCCATCGGCTGTAGCGCAAGACTTCCCTCCGACACAACTAAACACCGAGAGTGGCGAAGTGAGCGCCTTGTCTCAAAGTAACTCTTTTGATAAATCTGCCAACGGCTCTGAAATGCGCTTAGCCGAAAACTCAAAGAACTTGCCGGACATTGTTCCTACGCAAGCAAATTTACAAGACAAAGGTAGCGAAAATAATTTACCCGACAATACTCCAGCAGCAGAAAATCCAAACAAGCAAGAAAAAGGGCTAAATCTTTTTTGAGGTGCTATTGATGCGAGCGAAAGATGCGAGCGAAAGATGCTCAAGAGGAAACCTATCGGTGAACAGCATCCCCTCAATAGGTTATGAGCGGCATAAAACCTTATTTGTCTTTAACAGGGCAACCTTAGTAGCGCTTGTAAAAATAAGGTTTTTGAAGAATTGCAGCTTGCAGGACAAATAGAGTTTCCGTGTAAAAAACCTTATTTCTACAAGGCTACCTTAGTAGCACGAAAAACATGGTAGCACACACACATTCAACCTTATTGACCTTATTGACAGAAAGATTTATGGCTACAAATAAGGTCAATAAGGTTTTTGAAATTGTTGCTATGCTTGGCGCTACTAAGGTACGGGGATAAGAGAAAAACGATACACGTTCTTCTATTGATATGGTTCCACTAACGGGGAAAGCACAAAAATAGCCCGCGCGCAGCATAGATATTTTTATTTTTTATCCCTAAGCATTTCAAGCTGCCGCGCACAGGCGTTACGCGCCTGTACGTGGCAGCTTGAAATGCGTTCTCCCCCACCCCACCTTTTCTTTCTTTCTTCCTTCTTTTTTTTCTTTTTTTCTTTTGTTCTTTTTTTCTTTTGTTCTTTTTTCCCTTCTTCCTCCCTACTTCAAGAAGGCAATTACCTGATTTTTTTCTATGGCGTCGCCCTGCCGGGCTTCCGTTTGCACAATCTGCCCTTCAATGGGCGACACCACAGGCTCCAGCCCGTAGTAGGTCTGCACGTAGCAGAGGGGCTGCCCCTTCTTGAAAACCGTACCGATTACGGGGGCTGTCGAGGTGTCGGTGAGGTCGTACTGCCAAATGAGCTTCCCCCTGACGGGCGACTGCACCGGCATCGCCGTTGGGTAAAGCGATTGAATCTTGTGAATGTCAAAGCACGGCACTTCTACCACCGGACGTACTACCACGCGGGGCGCTCCGGCCTTTTCGCGCGCCTGCTCCAGCTCCTTCTCAAACCGCTCCTTTGCCACGCCCGACTTGTACTCGCGGTATTGCCGGTCGTGCATGGCGAGCTCAAAGAGCTCCTCGTCGTTTTTTCCGAAGTCCCAGCCGTTCTTTTTCATTTCCTTCCGGTAGTCGTTCAGCGCGTCAGGGTAGGCCGCCTGCGGGTCGCCCGTGTAAAATTCGAGCTGCTGCTGCTTAGCCAGCTCCACAATTCCGGGCGCCAGCTTTCCGGGCAGCTTGCCCATCTTCCCAAGAATCATGTTCCACGTATCCTTGTCGATGGTGGTAAAGCGCGGCTTGCCCTGCGCCATGAACAGGATGTTCATCAGCGACACGTTTTTTACGTACTGGCTGAAGGGCGTCACCAGCGGCGGGCATCCCAGCATCGGCCATACGTACTCCACCTCCTGAAATAGCTGCACCACCAGGCTGTTGAGCGTTACCTCCTGCTTGCTGTTTTGCCGCAGCGCCGCGTTGATGGCGCTGTGCATCCCGCGCAGGTCGGCCATCATTGAGCCCATCATTCCGCCCGGCAGCCCGCACCCCACCAGCAGCGAGCTCATCTGCTTGTTGGAGGGGTCGATGAAATACCCCAGGAAGTCGTCTATAAACGTTTGCGTCAGCCGGCGCGCCTCCATGTAGGCCTCCATGTTAACGTCGGGCACCAGGAATCCGGCGTCCTTGAGCATTGCCTGAACGGTAATGATGTCGGGGTGCACCATGCCCCAGGCGAGCGGCTCCATGGCCACGTCGATGTAGTCGGCTCCGGCGCGCGCTACCTCCAGCATGGAGGCTACCGAAAATCCGGGGCCCGAATGCCCGTGGTACTGCACCGTCAGCTTTGGGTGGCGCTCCTTGATGGCCTTGACAATTTTTCCCAAAAACGCCGGACGGCCAACGCCCGCCATATCCTTCAGGCAAATTTCGTCGGCGCCAAAATCGGCCAGGGCGTCGGCCAGCTGCACGTAGTAGTCCACCGTAAAAACCTGCCCAAAGGTAATGCTCATCGCCGCCTGCGCCACCATGCCGGCAGCCTTGGCGTACTCTATGGAGGGGCGGAGGTTGCGCGGGTCGTTCAGCCCGCAGAAGGAGCGCGCAATGTCTGTGCCCTGCGCTTTTTTTACCTTAAACATCAGCTTCCGCACGTCGGCGGGCACCGGGTTCATGCGCAGCCCGTTGAGGGCGCGCTCCAGCATGTGCGTCTGGATGCCGGCCTTGTTGAAGGGCGCTGTCCACTCGCGCACCGCCGTGTTCGGGTTTTCGCCAAAGAGCAGGTTGACCTGCTCAAAAGCGCCGCCGTTGGTTTCCACGCGGGCAAAGCAACCCATGCCGATGATTACCGGCGCAACCTGCTTGAGCTGATCCACGCGGGGTACATACTTACCGGACGATTGCCACATGTCGCGGTAGAGAAGGCTAAATTTAATTTCTTTTGCCATATTTTTATCAGTTAAATGAAAGGGTAATGGATAATGGATAATGGATAATTAGAGTAGAAAAACAGCCGGGCTGAAAGCTGGTGTTTAGCCCGGTTTTTTTTTTAGCTTTCGGTTTTTTTCATTTTCGCGTCAAAGGCGACAGCGTACAGCTTCATCTGCTTTACCATGCTCAGCAAGCCGTTGGCGCGGGTGGGTGAGAGATTTTCGCGAAGCCCTATTTTGTCAAGAAAAGCAACGTCGGCAGCGATGATGTCCTGCGGCGTTTGCCCCGAAAATACGCGGACGAGCAGCGACACGATGCCCTTGGTAATAATGGCGTCGCTCTCGGCGGTAAAGACAAGCTTGCCGTCCGTGAGCTCGGCGTCGAGCCATACGCGGCTTTGGCAGCCCCGAATGAGGTTTTGCTCTACCTTGTTTTTTTCGTCGTAGGGCGCCAGCGCTTTGCCCAGCTCTATGAGGTAGGCGTACTTGTCGAGCCACTCGGTGAATACGCTAAATTCATCGGCTATCTGCTGCTGTATTTCTTGAATTGTCATAGCTGTTTTGCCGCATTAATCCAACGCTACTATTTTTTCGATGCGCAAGCCAACGTCGGTTATGTGCGGAAGCACGTCCATGCGCATCCCCTGCTGCACCTCAAACCGGTAAACTCCGCCGTGCGGAAATCGGACAAGCTTGCGGTACGCCAAGCGGTTGTCCAGCATCTTTGAGAAACCCTTTCCGCTCCACTGTCCGTACTGGTCGGCAAGCATGTACTCAACGGTATCGCGCGTAAATACGCCGCTGGGGGCGGTAACTTTTATGAACAGGTAGATGTTGCAGAACGGGTAACTGCTGGTGTTGCGCAGGTTGATGTACAGGTTGTTTAGCGTGGTCGAATCGCCAATGGTCACGTCAAAGACGGCGCAGCTATCCTTGTGCCACCCCTTGTCCGGTATTGCCTTGTACTGATCGTACACGCGGTACGCGTCGCAAGCGTAGAGGCATAGCGCGGCGAGGCACGCTACGCCCGCCCGGAGCAGCCTACGGCCTCCTGCCGCCTCGTTGGTTGGTTGCCTGTGCATTTTTTGCTCGTTTTGCTGGTTTGGTCGACTTGGCGTTGCCGTTCTGGTTCGAGTTCGAGTTTGAGTTGATGTTGGGGTTGCGCTTAGGCTGGCCGGCGTTGCCGGGCTTTCCGGACTCCTTGCCGCCCGCCTCGCCCTGCAGGTAATGCTTGCCCTGCTTTTTACCGTACTGGCTACCGCCCCGGCGGTATGGCTTATCAAATCGCGTAATGCTATCTTCGCCGGCAGCGCTCATAAATTCGGTCTCTTCAATCAGGTTCTTTACCTTCACGTAGCTTCCGCTTAGCAGCACCTCCGACTTTACTCCCTTTTTGTTTTTCTCCAGAATTTCCTTTACCCTGTCTATGGGCACGGCAATGAGGTTTTCTACCGAGCTTCTGTCGAAGTTATACCACATAATCCGCTTAAAAATATCGGTTTTGTGGTGAAAAGCGGTACCCTCGGCGACCTCCAGCGTATCGAATGCCGGGGGGAAATCTTTTTGCGCGTCAACGTAGCAGGAAAGCTCGTAGTTGAGGCAGCACTTCAGCTTGCCGCACTGCCCACCCAGCTTTTGCTGGTTAATGGCAATATCCTGGTAGCGCGCGGTGCTGGTTGATACCGAGGCAAACGAGCACTGCCACTGGGCGCAGCAGAGCTCCCGTCCGCACGTGCCGATGCCGCCTATCCGCCCCGCTTCCTGCCGTACGCCAATTTGCCGCATTTCTATGCGTACGCGGAACTCCTCGGCCATCACCTTTATCAGCTCGCGAAAATCAACGCGCTCGTCGGCAATGTAGTAAAATATGGCTTTGGTTTTATCGCCCTGCACCTCAACATCGCCAATTTTCATTTTCAGCTTCAGGGCGGAGGCGAGCTGGCGCGACTTAATCATAAAGCTGTGCTCGAGCGCTACTGCTTCGCTCCACTTTTCCACATCGCCGCCTTTCACCTTGCGGTAAATTTTTTTGTACTCGTACTTGTCCGCCGCCAGCCCGTTTCGCGCCATTTGCAGCGTTACGATATCTCCCGTGAGCGAAACAATTCCTATATCGTGCCCCGGCGACGCCTCTACGGCAACAATATCGCCTTTTTGCAGCGGCAGCGCGTTGACATTTTTGAAGTAGGCTTTGCGGGTATTCTTAAACCTCACCTCAACAATATCAACGGGCAGCGCAGCGTTGTGCATGTCGGCCAGCCAGTCGAACGTGGCCAACTTTTGGCACGACTCTACCTGATGGCACGTTGACTCGCCTGTGGGCTGCCGCTTGTAGCAGCAACCTCGCGTATATAGCATTTCTGTTGTCCTGTTATCCGGCATAGCGTATTAAAGCACAAAGTTACGATTTTTTTTGCATCCGGCGATTCGATTTTTTCCTTTGCCTTCTTTTTGCACCGGCTTCCCTCCAATCCTCCTCTGCGTCAGCGTCTACCTCCTCCAGCATAAGGTAGTCGAGCTGCTTTTTTTCCATGTTCACGTTGCCCACCCGGATGCGCACGGCGTCGCCCAGCGTGTAGGTTTTGCCCGTGCGGCGGCCAACAACGCGGTAGTTATCTTCGTCAAAGAAAAAGAAATCTTCCCTTAGCGAGCGGAGCAGCACCATTCCCTCAATTTTGTTTTCGTTTATCTCCACGTATATGCCGCGGTCGGTTACGCCCGAAATGGTGCCGCTGTACTCCATTCCGATTTTATCCTGCATGTACTCGGCCATTTTGTACTTTATTGAGGCGCGCTCGGCGTCGGCGGCCTGCCCCTCCATTTGGCTGGAGTGCTTGCACAGCGCCTCGTAGTCGTCGGCCTTGACCGACCTTCCGTTCTCAAGGTAGCGCTCCAGCAGGCGGTGCACCATCATATCGGGGTAGCGGCGTATGGGCGATGTAAAATGCGTGTAGTAGCCAAACGCCAGGCCGTAGTGCCCCGCGTTGGAGGTGCTGTAGCGAGCCTTGGCCATGCACCGCAGCGCCAAGGTTTCGAGGATGTTTTGCGCCTTGCTTCCGCGCACCTCGCTCAGCAGCGCGTTGAGCTTGCGCGAAATGGCCGCTCCCTTTCCAAAATCCACCTTATACCCCAACTGCTGCGCCACGTGGCTCAGGCTGTAGAGCTTTTGCTCGTTAGGGTTTTCGTGTACGCGGTACACAAACGTTTTGGGTTTTGCCTTTGCTTTCGGCTTACCCACCAGCTCGGCAACGCTGCGGTTGGCAAGCAGCATGAACTCCTCCACCAGCTGGTGCGAGGGGGTGTCCTCGCGAAAGTAAACGCCGAGCGGCTTACCGTTTTTGTCAATGTCAAAGCGGGCTTCGGCCCGCTCAAATCCAACGGAGCCGTTTTCGAAGCGGGCAGCGCGCAGGCATTGCGCCAGCTGGTGCAGCGTAAGGATTTCCTTGCTAAAATCGCCCTCGCTCTTGCCCTCAACACCGTCGATAATATCCTGCACCTCCTCGTAGTTGAAGCGGTGGTTGGACTTTATGACCGTTTTGCCAAACCACTGCGCAACAACGTTTGCCTCCTTGTCCAGCTCAAACACCGCCGAGAAGCAGAGCTTTTCCTCCTTTGGCCTGAGCGAGCAAAGCCCGTTGCTCAGGCGCTCGGGGAGCATCGGCACCGTGCGGTCAACGAGGTAAACCGACGTGGCGCGGCGCACAGCCTCCTTGTCTATTTCCGAGTCGGGTTTGACGTAGTGCGTTACATCGGCAATGTGTACGCCCACCTCGACATGCCCGCCGCGCAGCCGGCGCAGGGAGAGGGCGTCGTCAAAATCTTTGGCGTCTTTGGGGTCAATGGTAAGGGTAGTAACCTTGCGAAAATCGCGGCGCTTGGGCAGCTCCTCCTTGATGTCGTCCTGCACCTGGGCGGCAGCGCTCTCCACCGCAGGGTCGAACTTGTAGGGCAACCCATACTCGGCAAGTATGGCGTGCATTTCGGCATTATTTTCGCCGGGCTTGCCGAGTATGTCCACTATTCTGCCTACAGGCTGCCGTGCGCTTGCAGGCCATCCGGTGATGGCTACCAGCACTTTTTGTCCGTCGCGGGCGCTGCCCACATGCTCGCCGGGGATGGTAATATCTACGTGCATGTGGCGGCTGTCGGGGGTTACGGTGGCGCCGTGCTTCATTTTTTTGAGCACCCCGGCAAACTCCGTGCGCGCGCGCTTTACGATTTCCACAACGTCGCCCTCGGGGCGGCGGGGAGTTTGGCGCACGAATACCTTCACCGTATCGCCGTGCAGCGCGTGGTTCACCGCATGTGGCGGTACAAAAATATCCACATCGCTCTGCTCGCTCTCGACGAAGGCAAAGCCGCTGCCGGTGATGTCTATAACGCCCGTAATTTCTACGCCTTTGATGCGCGGCTTGTACCTGCCGTCCGGCATGAGCGCAAGCCGCCCTTCCTGCACCAGAGCATCTACGGCGGCGGCAACCCGGGCCTGCCGGTTGGCATCTTTCTTTATCCGCAGCTGCTGGAGGAGCTGCGAGTACGAAAATGGCTTGCTTACGCTCTCAAGGTAAGCGCTCAGCTTTTGTAGAATGTCGGTTTTGTGTTTTTTTCCTCTCATTTGCACTGTTAAAGCTACTGCGCTACAGCATGTAAAACATGCCATAGCGATAAAACGTACAAAGGTAGTAAAAAAATAGAAGTGTAAAACATTTTAGCTCTAAATTGGCTAAATCTTTTTTTGAGGCGCTTGCGCTTCAAATCCTGCGCCATTTAAGCCCTCATTTTCACCTTGTATCCGGCCTCCGTCAGCAGGTTCATAACTTTGTTGCGGTGGTCGCCCTGAACGATTATTTCGCCATTTTTGGCGGCGCCACCCACGCCGCATCCTTTCTTGAGCATTCTGCCCAGCTCCTCCAAATCGCCTGCGCTGCCAACAAATCCGGAGATCAGCGTAACCTGCTTTCCGCCGCGCTGCTTGCGGTCGAGCTGCACGCGCAGATTTTGCTGCGGCGGCGGCAGGGTAGCGGCGGCATCGCGCTGCTGCTCTTCGTAGCCAAAGTCGGGGTTGGTGGAGTACACCACCCCGAGCCGATTTTTCCAGTCGTTTGAAGGCATAGCGTGGGTGGGATGTTGAAGTTTGGTTTGGTTTGGTTTGGTTACCGCAAAATAAGCCGGCTACGCTGCGCTAACGGACATTTGGAGACAGCTCGGAATTTTCAATCAGGTATTCTGCAATCTGCACGGCGTTGAGCGCAGCGCCCTTGCGGATTTGGTCGCCTACGAGCCAGAGGGTAACGCCGTTTGGGTTGGCCAAATCTTTGCGGATACGGCCTACGTACACGTCGTCTTCGTTGGCGGCAAACAGCGGCATGGGGTACTTGCTGCCTGCGGGGTCGTCGGCCAGCGTTACGCCCGGGGCGTTGGCCAGCGCGGTGCGCACGTCCTGCGCTGCGAGCGGCTTCTCCGTTTCTACCCACACCGCTTCGCTGTGCGCGCGCGTAACGGGAACGCGCACGCAGGTGGCGCTCACCGCCACGTCGCTGTGCATAATTTTGCGCGTTTCGTTGTACATCTTCAGCTCTTCCTTGGTGTAGTCGTTGTCGGCAAATACGTCTATCTGCGGGATGAGGTTAAACGCCAGCTGGTACTTGAACTTCTCGATGGTGGGCTTATTGCCGCTCAGCGTCTGCCGCAGCTGCGCTTCGAGCTCGGCCATGGCGGCGGCTCCCGCGCCGCTGGCGCTTTGGTACGTAGCCACATGCACGCGCCTGATGTGCGACAGCTGCTCAATAGCCTTGAGCACCACCACCATGATGATGGTAGAGCAGTTGGGGTTGGCAATGATGCCGCGGGGGCGATTTTTGCTGTCCTCCGCGTTGACTTCCGGCACCACCAGCGGGACATCGCTGTCCATGCGGAAGGCGCTGGAGTTGTCTATCATCACGGCGCCGTGCTTCGTGATGGTTTCGGCAAACTCTTTAGAGATGCCGCCTCCGGCCGAGGTAAAGGCGATGCTCACCCCTTTGAAGTCGTCGTTGTGCCGGAGCTCCTTTACGGCAACGCTCTTTCCTTTGAATGCGTAAGTGCGGCCTGCGCTGCGCTCCGACCCAAAGAGCAAGAGCTCGTCCAGCGGAAAATTGCGCTGCTCCAGCAGCTTCAAAAACTCTTGCCCTACGGCCCCACTTGTGCCAACGATTGCTACTTTCATCTGTTCGGTTTTTTGCAATTAAAATTTCGACAAAAATAGTAATTTTTATCATGCAATCCTAAGTAGTGTCTGCCCGAAAACCCATAACAACAAGATTTATAGTTATCTATAATAATAGTTAAAGGGTGAATATTTTGCGGGATAAAATAGGATAAATCGTATAAAATGCTTATCTTTGCAGTGTTATAGTAAAATTAGTTCAGGCAAAGGTGCCAAAATCATCAAAGATTCGAGAGATGCGAAAAAGATTCGAGCCCCAATTAGAGACCGGTCAGCTGCTGATAGAAGATACCCCTACCCCCCGAAGCCGGGATGGGATGGCCGACTTGGTAGTAGCGCTTCGGGAGCTGTACAAAAACAAGCCGTACCGGGATCAGATCCTGGACATCCTGGCCTCCAAGCTAATCCGGGACAAGCCCCAGACGGGCCGCCCCGGCATGGACTTATGGCGGCTGTTTGTTCTGGCGCAAGCTCGCCTGTCCAAGCAGCTGAGCTACGACGAGCTGCACCTACAGGCCAACTACAACAAGCTGCTCCGGCAGGTGATGGGGGTAGAGCGGGTGGCGGGCTTTGAGGAGGTAACGTTTGCCTACCAAACCATAGTGGATAACGTGAGCTTGCTAGACGATAAGAGCATAGAGCAGATCAATGCGGTCATAGTCGCCTTTGGTCAGGGCGAAGTTCTCAAAAAAAAAGAGGGGAGCCCTTGCACCTAAAAACCGATAGCTTCGCGGTGGAGAGCAACGTTCACTTTCCCACCGACTACGGCTTGCTGTGGGACAGCGCGCGCAAGTGCCTGGACATGGTTGAGAAGCT
>JAISAC010000045.1 GCA_031266935.1 Prevotellaceae bacterium | reverse complement strand
TAAAAAAATAAATTCTTAAATTTGCGCGAGTGTGTGTGTGTGTGTGTGTGTGTGTGTGTGTGTGTGTGTGTGTGTGTGTGTGTGTGTGTGTGTGTGTGTGTGTGTGTGTGTGTGTGTGTGTGTGTGTGTGTGTGGTAGGAGGATAATCGACAATTGGGCTGACACCGAATGGGTAGCTGATAACAGGCAAATAGCCAACTGTCCATTGTCAATTAAGCATTGTCCATTGCACATAGCCCCTTCTCCGCGTTTGCGGGGAGCTCCTGCGGGTAGCAAGGAGAAAGTAATATGTTGCGTCAGCGCTTGTAGCATAGTAAATAAACCTAAACGATTGCCGTTTTTCTACCAAATTCTCAACAAAACATACGCAAATAGAATGCACAAAAGTAGTAAAATTTTCGTGGCTTGTATCGGCAGGTACTGTTAAATTATGCAAAACAGACAATATATCTTCAGAATTGCCGCTGTATAGCGCTACTAAGGTTGCTGTTAAAGACAAATAAGGTTTTTTACGCTGCTCTCAACGTAGAGAACGTACCCGTTGACAAAGCTGGAGGTTTCGGAGGCAAGGCCCTGCAAACAGCGTAAAAAGTTAAATTGCACTAATTTTGTAAAGATTTTTGTCAATTCATTTGCTCAATCTACGCAGAATGCGTAAGTTTGCGTAAAAATAGTAGATTGATTATGGAGCAGTTAACGCCTCAAGAAGAGCAGCTGATGCTATACATCTGGCAAGCAGGCAAAGGCTTTGTCAAGGATTACCGCGAAATGTACCCCAAGCCCAAACCGCCCTACACTACCGTGGCTACCATTATCAAAAAGCTGGAAGCAAAAGGCTACGTCGCCTCCAAGCTGTACGGCAACACCTACGAATACCGTCCGAAAATCAAGCAGGACCGGTATAAAAGTGAATACGTGGACAACGCGGTTTCCGCTTTTTTCCAAAACTCGTACAAGGAAATGGTTAGCTTCTTTGCTCGGGAAGAAAAGCTGACGGAAAGCGATTTGAGCGAGATTATACGGATGATTAAGCAAAACAAGTAAAACGAACGCTGAGGCTACTGAATCATTATGGAATTTTTTGCCTACCTGATAAAAGTCAACATCGCTATTGCGGTGCTGTACGGTTCTTACGGATTACTCTTCCGCAACGATACGTTTTTTCGGTGGAAGCGTATTCTGCTGCTGTCCATACCGGCTATTGCGCTGCTCTACCCTCTGGTGGATGTGCTCCGGCTGCTGCGCTGCGAGGTAGCGTCCGTCAGCAGCCTGCTTCCGAGCTACTACCTGAATGAGCTTACGATAACGGCCAGCCCGGGAGGCCCCGGCGATGGCTTCTCTTTTTCGAGCAGCCTCCCTGCGCTTATAGCCGGCATTTACTGCCTGGGCGTAACGCTTTTGCTTGTCCGCATGGCATTGCAAGTCGCCGGCGTATGCTCGCTGCTGCTTCAAGCGCAAAAAATGAAAATCGACGGTCAAACAGTTTACCGGAAAAAAGGGCTGCAAACGCCGTTTTCGTTTTTTCGCTATATCGTTTTAGACCCGCAGCAATATCCGGCGCATGAGCTGCAAGAAATTGTCCGGCACGAGGCAACGCACGTTCGCCAGCGCCACTCCTTGGACATGGTAGCCGCTGAAATCATGGCCGTCTTTTGCTGGTTCAACCCTTTTGTTCGGCTGATGAAAAGGGAAATTCGCATGAACTTAGAGTATATGGCCGACCGCTCGGTCATCGACTCGGGATTGGGCAGGGAGCACTACCAATTCCACCTCCTGCGCCTGACTTACCGCAAGGCTACAGCAACAATCACCAATAATTTCAACGTTTCACCTCTAAAAAAAAGAATTTCTATGATGAACAAAAAGGAAACCCCGCGATTAGGGTTGGCTAAGTACCTACTTGTTTTGCCGGTAATCGCCGCGCTGCTGATTTTCAGCAGCTGCAACCAGAACCCGAAAAGCAGCCCGGAGGCCTCCAAAAAGGATGCTGCGGAGCTTCAAGTAAGGGGCGCCGATGCGCTCGTTATTATTGACGACGTAACGTCCACGTATGATGATTTGGAGCGCCTGCACCCCGACAGCATAATGAGCGTTTCGGTACTAAAAGACTCCTCTGCAACGGCCCTTTACGGTGCGCGTGGCGCCAACGGCGTTATTATTATTGAAACCAGATAAGCAAAGCGGTAAGCCGCTGGACGTATATTACACCTTGCCGATTGCGCTTGAATTGTCGAGGTGATTTCGGGAGCGGCGCTACTCAACCGTGGAAATTTCAGAAGCTGCCTTTACGAAGCTCATGAACAGCGGGTGGGGTTTAAGCACAGTGCTCTGAAATTCGGGGTGAAACTGCGAGGCTATGAAGAAGCGGTGCGCCGGGATTTCGATAATTTCCACCAGGCGCGTTTGCTCGTTTACGCCGGAGGCAACCAGCCCAACCTTTTCCAGCTCGGGCAGGTACTCGTTGTTGAGCTCAAAGCGGTGGCGATGACGCTCAACAACCTCTGTCCTGCCGTATATTTTATGCGCCAGCGATCCTTCCTTTATCGTGCACTTGTAGCCGCCAAGCCGCATGGTGCCGCCGAGGTTGGTAATGTGCTTTTGGCTTTCCATAATGTCGATAACCTTGTGCGGAGTGTTGGGGTTGATTTCGGATGATTGCGCATCCCTGTACCCAAGCTCGTTGCGGGCAAGCTCAATGACGGCGCACTGCATACCCAGGCATATCCCGAAGAAGGGGATGTTGCTTTTGCGGGCGTAGTGAACGGCGGTAATTTTTCCCTCTACCCCCCGCTCTCCAAAGCCGGGGGCAACCATGATACCCTGCATTCCCTTAAGCGTTTCGGACACGGTGCGCTCATCAATGTGCTCCGACTGGAAGAAGTGAATTTTCACCTTGCACTCGTTGTACACGCCGGCGTGAATGAAGGCCTCCAGAATTGATTTGTAGGCGTCGGGGAGCTCTACGTACTTGCCCACAAGCCCAACGTTTACTATCTTTTTGGGATGCTTGGACTTTTCGACAAATTTTTTCCACGCCTCCATATCGGCTTCGGGCGGATTGGCGAGCTTAAACTTTTTGAGCACCACCTCGTCCAAGCGTTCCTTCTGCATCATGAGCGGCACCTCGTAGATGGTTGGTACGTCGAGCGACTGCACCACCGCGTCGGGGTCAACGTTGCAGAAGAGCGCAATTTTCCGGCGAAATTCGCGGGGCAAGTCCTTTTCGGTGCGCAGCACCAGCACGTCGGGCTGCACGCCGGTTTCCAGCAGCTGCTTCACCGAGTGCTGCGTAGGCTTCGACTTGAGCTCGCCGGCAGCTTGGATGAAAGGCACGAGCGTGAGGTGGATAAAGAGCACGTTGTCTGCGCCCATTTCGTAGCGCAGCTGGCGCACAGATTCCACGTAGGGCAGCGACTCGATGTCGCCTACCGTGCCGCCGATTTCGGTAATCACAAAGTCGTACTGGCGGCAGGCGCCGAGCAGCTGTATGCGGCGCTTGATTTCGTCGGTAATGTGAGGGATAACCTGCACCGTTTTGCCGAGGTACTCGCCCTTGCGCTCGTTGTTGATTACTGTCTGGTAAATACGCCCGGTGGTAACGTTGTTGTCCTGCGTGGTGTTGATGCCCAGGAAGCGCTCGTAGTGCCCAAGGTCGAGGTCGGTTACCGCCCCGTCGATGGTTACGTAGCACTCTCCGTGCTCGTATGGGTTTAGCGTGTCGGGGTCAACGTTGAGGTAGGGGTCGAGCTTTTGGATGGCCACCGAAAATCCACGCGCCTGCAGCAGCCGCGCCAAAGACGCCGCTACAATACCTTTACCGAGGGAGGAAACAACGCCGCCCGTTACAAAAATATACTTTGCTGCCATTTTTTAGTTTTAAAAATGCCGTAAAGTTACTCTTTATTTTTTGAAGCGCAAATTATTTTTTGAAGCGCAAAATCAGCGGCTAAATCTTTTTTGGAGGTGCTAGGAAAATACCTTGCCGCTCGACAGATAGAATGTGGTTTCAAACTTTCGCGGGAATGACGGTGGGAGGGAGGAGGGAAAAACTCAAAATGAAATTTTCATAGCGCCTCAAAAAAAGATTTAGCCAAATTATTTTGCAATACCCCATAATTCTGACTAAGTTTGCACCCTTGCATTAGAATAATATGGTCAAATTGTAAATCTACGTAATGGACGCAGAAAAAGTATTAGCTATACAGAAAGATATTGTGCGGGTGCTTCGTAACATCTACGACCCCGAAATTCCGGTGAGCGTGTACGAGCTTGGGCTTATTTACGAAGTGCAGGTAAGCGACGAGGGTAAGGTTGATATAGCCATGACGCTCACTGCGCCCACCTGCCCCATTGCAGACGACATTGTGCGGGACGTAAAGGAGCAGGTGGCGCAGGTGCCCGGCGTAACCGACGCCAACGTAAACCTCACCTTTGAGCCGCCTTGGGACAAGGATATGATGAGCGACGAGGCAAAGCTTCAGCTGGGGCTGCTGTAGAATGTAGAATGTAAAATGTAGAAAAATTGCATTGCTGACACCCGATTTTATACGATCCGCCGCAGGCAGCGTCGGGTTTGACGCCTGCGGGGTTGCGGCCTTGGACGAGCTGCCGGAAGACCTGCTCCGCAGCTTTTGCGAGTGGCTGCGGCGCGGCTACCATGCGGGGATGCGCTACATGGAGCGACACCTGCAAAAACGCGCCGACCCGCGCCTGCTGCTGAAAAGCGGCGCGCGCACGGCGGCGGTAACGCTGCTCTCGTACAAGCCGCAGCGCCGGCAGCCGCTGCACCTGCCGCAGGTATCGTGCTACGCCTACGGGTTGGATTACCACAGCGTGGTTAAACAAAAGTTGCGGAGCTTGCTGGCGGCGCTGCAGGCCGAATATCCGGCGTTGCAGGGGCGCGCCTTTGTTGATACCGCCCCGCTGCAGGAGCGCTATCTGGCTGCCAAAGCCGGCTTGGGATGGCTGGGCAAAAACGGGATGCTGATAAGCAGAGAGCTTGGCTCGTACACGTTTATTGGGGTATTGCTCCTGAGCGACGAGGTAAAGAGCGACGCGCAAGAGCAAAAAAGCAAGTGCGGCGCCTGCTCGCGCTGCCTCAGCGCATGCCCCACGGGCGCTATTTTGGATAACGGCGTAATCAATTCGCGGCTATGCCTGTCGTACGGCACAATAGAAAAATACTCCAACCCTTTGCCGGACAACGATGCCGGCGCGGCAAGACATGCCGGCGCGGCAAAGGATGAAAAACCGTCCGCCGCAGGCTACATCTTTGGCTGCGATATTTGTCAGGAGGCTTGCCCGTGGAACCGGCGGGCGAAAGTCGCGGCGCATGGCGAAATGCAGATGCTGCCCCCGCTGCTCACGCTCACCGCCGCCGACTGGCTGGCCATGCAGGCTGATGATTTTGAGAAAATATTTGAGCGCTCGCCCATCAGGAGGGCAACGCTGCAGGGGATGAAGGAAAACGTAAGAAATTTTGAATTCTGAATTTTGAATTGGCTTACGCCGTCAGGCATTTTGAATTTTTGAATTTTGAATGCCTGCCGGCGCAAGCCAATTCAAAATTCAAAATTCAAAATTTCTCAGCGGCTGCGGGTCGAAAAAGTGGTTTACCGGCCCGTGCCCTTTTCCGGTCGCCACACCGCTGCCGTGCCGGATGGCGGAGGTAACGTAGGTTTTTGCCGCCGCTACTGCGGCTTCCCACTCCAGCCCCAGCGCCCTGTACGCGGCGATGGCCGACGAGAGCGTGCAGCCCGTTCCGTGCAGGTTGGCAGTGTCTATGCGGGGCGACGAGAAGGCAACCGGCTCTTTGTCCTGCCGGAAGAGTATATCCACAGAGCAG
>JAISAC010000203.1 GCA_031266935.1 Prevotellaceae bacterium | reverse complement strand
TGTGTGTGTGTGTGTGTGTGTGTGTGTGTGTGTGTGTGTGTGTGTGTGTGTGTGTGTGTGTGTGTGTGTGTGTGTGTGTGTGTGTGTGTGTGTGTGTGTGTGTGGAAATTATTGCTACCAGCTGACCTTCCCCTACGAACATACCCCTATACCCCACTCCAAAGGAGTGCGGCAAGCCAGTCGGTTCAAGATAGATATTTGAGGTAAGCGCCATAGCTATATTCTTTTCAACCTTTGTTTCGCATTATTATAGCATTCTTTGCTGCGTGTACGCGCACATGCTATTACGGCTGCAAATGTAAGTTAAGATTTTGAAGCAGGTATCATCTTTCCAAAATTTTATTGTTAAAATTAATCATAAAATATACGAAATTGGTGATTGATAAGTAGTTGCAGATGACTAAATTGAGAACCCTGACAGGGGAACAATCCCCCGTCAGGGTTTCAGACATCAGGTTAATAAACTACTTTTACCAAGTAAAAATTGACCGAGCTACTTGTTGAATATAAAAACAACGTTTTCGCACCTCCCGTATAGGGAATTTCTGCCTTGGCAATTTGTTCCGTATTTATTACAGAAGAAGGATTGCTAATAACGCTCGTTCCGTCGTGCAACGCAAAAGCACGAGCATCGCTATCACTGTTACTTCTGTGGTAAACTGTAATCTTACAATCTCCTGTTACGTCAAACTTTAGGGTACGTCTCGGTTCTGTAGTATTACCGCCACCTTCAGTCGCTACGCGATAGGTAAAGGTATAGTTACCGTCAGCTGAATTTTCTGATGTGATCGTGTTATACGTTAATTGATTACTACTACTTCCAACAAACGTCATCCCATCAACGGGTGGAAGTTCTGATACTATCAACTTTGAGCCGATGTATGAGGATAGCGCCGATGTAAACGTACTACTCGAGAAATTCCACTCTTTAACTACGCTTACTGGAGGTTCGCCGGGTTGTTCTCCGCCACCTTCGCGCCAGCGCGGATCTCCGGCGGTAGCTTTGCCGGCAAAGTCGGCATCCTTGATGGTGAAATCGCCGGCGGCAGGGTTAGTAAAGAGGTTCGTAGCCGTATTGCTGTATGCTGTAACATCTGCCAATGCAAGCGTCCAGTCGGAGGTGGCGTACACGTTGGTTACGGTGGGTGTACCTCCCCCATTAATGGCGCCGGCAAGGGCATCAACACCTGTACCGGTCTTGGCAAGTATGGTATTGGATATCGTTATAGGGGTGGCAAAACTGCCGCAGTCAACAAGATAGTTATCTACGTTGTAGAACGTACTGTTGTTAATGCTGATAAGGCTGGCAAGCTTACCGCTGATGCGGAATATCCTTGCTTTTGCCGTACCGTTGGCGCCTATATTGTCAAACGTGCTGTTGTTCACCTCCAACCGGTCAATTGTCGCATCGGTAGCGCTACTTTCAACCAGCGCGAATGACGTTCCGCCCGTTCTATTGCAGACGTTACTAAATATGGAACTCTGAATAGACAACGTACTAATGACGTTGGCAGCGCCTTGTAAGCGCACAAAGCCGCGCACAAAGCCCGTCACCTTACAGCTTTCAAAGGCCAGCTTACCAAGCGTAAACGTTGCGCCGGTTCCGGCATTGAGAAAGTAAGAATCTGCCGTGCCGTTGTATTGGATGTGGAGGTTTTTGAATACCAAGTAATCCGAAGTCGGCAGTGAGGTCATGCCCGTGCTGCCGGTTATTTCGAGCTCGGTGAGCGCAGATGCGCTCTCACCTCTAATGGTAACCGCTACTGCGCCGGACAAATAGTTCAGGTTTGATACGGAAAACCTGCCCGTAGCAAGCACTATGGTATCACCCGCAATGCAGCTGGCCAGCGTATCTTCAATGGATGCACCCAGCGCTACGAAGCGCGCTTGAGGCTGCGGTGGTTCTGCTGTGGTTACCTGCAAGGTACCGCGCGTAATCGCTTGGTCGCCGAACAAAACCTCAAGGCTAACCGTATAGGCAGTTTGAGGTTGCAACCCGGACACTGCTTTACCGGCAGCATCGTCTGCGGCTACGTCGGCAGCTACCGCAGCGCCTGTAGCGGGGGTAAATACAAGGCGGCTAACGTAGCTATCGGCGGGCGACCAGCTTATAGTAGCCCCCTGGGGCGCTATGGCTACCTGCGTGAGGGTTACCTCCGAAAGCGTAACGGTGGTAAAGTTGCTGGCACCGCGCGCTGAATTATTGTAGAAAGCGGCAAGGCTATACTCCGTGGCCGGCATCAGCCCACCAATTGCAACGCGTTCAACACCGGCGCTCAACCGCAGGGTGTCGTTCCCCTCCACCGGCGCAGGCGTCAGCACAAAGTGGCTCAGCAGCTCGCCGGACGCCCACGAGAGGTAGAGGCTATCGGGTGCGGATTTCTCCAGCGTAACCTCCAGCGGTGGCAGCATGAGCGGCAGCGTGGTATATTCGCCCTCGCCGCGCAGGTTGCTGCCGTTGTAGAGCTTCACGTCGTAGGTTACTTCCGGGCTAAGCCCCGCAATGGTTTTTTCGCCCATAGCCTTTTCGCCGTCCGTAATGGGGTACTGCGGCAAGGCTTCCCCGCCATCGGGGGTAGCAACCAGATGAGTTACCGCCGCTCCTGCCTCCCACTGTAGGGTTATGGCGGTGTCGAGCAGCTCTTTGGGGGTTGCCTTCATAATATTTTCGTCGCCTGTAGTAAACTCAATAACCTCCGAAAAGTTGGAGCTTTGGCTCACCTCCTTGGCAATCGCTTTTACGCGGGCATGGTAGGGCGTTCGTACGCTTAGCGCCTCTACCGTGTACTGCGCTTTATCATCTACCGTGTAGCTTTCGGGCGAAGTAAACGCTTCGTCGGCGCTCAGCTGCACTTCGAAGCCAACGGCGTTGCTCTGCGCGCGCCACGCCAGCTTCACGGTGGTTCCCATTATCTTTGCCGCAAAATCCTGCGGAGCTTTTAGCTGCGTATCTACGCCTGGCTCAGGCTTGAAGAGCTCCGAGTCATCCTTGCAACCCGAGGTGGCCGCTACGCCCAAGGCCATACCTATAAGAAAAAATAGCTTACGTTTCATTTTGTGTACGAGTTATGGTTTTTTAATAATAAATTTTGAAAATTCTACCTCCACCTTGTATCTCCTGCCGTAGCGGCGCCCGAAAAACCTACATCCTTAAAGTGAAAGTCTCCGTTTTCGGGGTCAACCCAGAGGTCGGTCGAAAGCCTGGCATACTCCTGTACTTCCATTGCGTAGCTGGAGTTTAGCCAGCAATCGCCTTTATCCTCTTCGTTCTTACCGTAGGTTTTGTAGTTATTGCTCGATGTGGCAGGCGCTCCATTCGCAGCGCCCTGGTCAAACAACCTTACAACGCCGGTATTGAGCTTCAACTTTCCTACAATTACTCCCTCAATGGTTGATGTAGCAGGAACAGCTGCGGCAACACTACGGAAAAAACCCTGGTTCTGGTTAACAAACACATCGTAGAACGTGCAATTTTGCAGCGTAAAGGAGCTGAAAGCAACAGCTCCGGCATTGTACATCACACCTCCGGAGACGTCCTGCATGGTGCAGCTGGTAATCTCCACCACGTCCATTTTAGCGCCGGCAACGTTGGTCTGCACAAGCGAATAGTTACCGTTGCTTCCCATATTGCGGAAGATGCAGCGGTTCAGTCGGACAGTATCCACGTAAGCCGAACCGTGATTTAAGCGCACAGCGCTACGCCCGAAATTACGAATGAGGCAATTTTCGAAAGCAACCGTTCCGAAAATTACTGCCGTTCCATGGTTAATACCGTATTGGCTCTGATTGTCGGGGTATTGCCCGTCAAATTCCAAGTTTTCCACGAATAAGTTGGAATTGTCGGCCAAGACAAAAACGTTTTTCCCCTCGGAAGGTTGCAAAACAGCCCTATCCTCAGCGTGAGCGCCCACAATCCTTACGGTTTTATTTGCAGGGAGGTTGATATCGCTCGCTGCAAAGGGAGTCGCGCCGGAGGCCAGCACAATTACGGCGTTATCTGCCGCTGCTGCAATGGCAGCGGACAAATCGGCGCCACCTGCCAGAAAAACGTCGCCAAACATTTTTGCCGACATGCTACCGCGACGAATATCATCATTGTAGAGGTCAACGGTGTAGGCATCGTTTGGCACGTTATCAATAGTTTTTGTGCCGCTGCTCATCTCCGTTGCCGATATGGTATAGGTTTCGGCCTCACCCGATGAGGGAGTGAGCCGCACGGAGGTTACGGTTTTCCCCGGCGTCCAGCTTATGCTAAGCGTTCCTAAGCCTGTTACACGGGAATAGTACCCTTTAAACAAGTTTTCGGGCTTAATCGTAAAGGTTGTATGCACCAGCTTCGAGTCGTGCTCCATATCTGCGGAGTTTGCCCGTACGCGCACGGAGTAAACAATGCCGTTTTCGGTGCCGCCGTCGAGGTCGTCTAACGTGTAGGTGAGGTCGGTTACCACGTATCTGTCGATAATGCTCTCAAACAGCAAGCTATCCTTGCTTACCTCCACCGTGTAGGAAGTAGCGTCGGGCATAGCGTTCCACGTAACCGTCACCGAAGTTTCCGTCACCTTTGTAAACAGCCCTGTTGGGCGAAAGATGCGGGGCGCTTCTTCGGTAATCGAATCTTCTTCTTTACAAGCCTGCATTGTCAGGCAGCTTACAGCAGCAATGAGCAAAAGGCTGTAAATGGCGAATTGTTGTAGCTTATTTTTCATTTGTATATATTTTTATGATTAATTAATTTTTGACGTTTGCCCAGTAGGAATCATTATCCCACAAGCCACCGGATGTTGCCACCACCGACGAGGGCAGCGCAAACAGGTGGTTGTTTGCATCGTAATCGTAGCCTACATTTACGTAGTCCTCTATCCACTTTCGGTAGCTCTCCAAGTCCGAATCTTTTGTTGCGTCACCGTTGTCGCTTTTCAGCGTTATCCAGTTGGTAAAAGTGTAGTAGCTGTCGTCGGGAGGCGCTGCAAGCGTTTTGTAAAGGTTGATGGTGCTCATATCAATTTCGGGATAATCTCCCGTTGCGTCAAACTTGTAGTAGAGCGTGCTGGGAATGGGGTTGTACTTGCTGTTTGGATACTTGGCGGGCAGCATTCCTGTCTGCACAAAGCTGTAGTTATCGTCCCTAAATTCCCGCAGCTTTGCAGGTAGCAGGTTCCAGCGTACAAGGTCGTACTTGCGCACAGCCTCGCCTGCCAGCTCCCAAGCCCGCTCGTTCACGATGGCGTCAAAGAAAGCGTCTCCGTTAAGGCTTGCTACGTATTGGCTAACTTTTTCGCCATGGTCTGCGGGGTCAAACGCTCTTTGCCGCACCGTTTTCAGCGCCTCCTGCGCTATGGGGGTTACCCCGTTGAGCATGTACTCGGCTTCGGCGAGCAGCAGGTAAACGTCGGCCATGCGCATAACAGGCCAGTTGATGCCGTTGGTATACTTCGTTCCTGCCGCTGTGCCAAGGCTACCCTCCAAAGATGCACCCGTCAGGTACTTTATAGACCACTTCCCTATGCGAAAAGCGTTTGGGCTGTTCGGGATTTTTTGACGGATTCCCTCAGGGCCTGTGGCCGCGTCTGACGCTGCTGCGTTGGCGTACGTGTAGATGTCCACCGTAACGTCGCGGCGCTTGTCTTTTTCATCAAATGAATAGAGGAATACAGGGGTAGTATTTACGTAGCCCTGCGTAGAGTTTGTAGAATACTTGGTGGCCACATCAAAGCGCGTACCAATGCTGTACCCCACTTCGCCGCTCTTGCCTACGCCGAAAGCCACCTCAAAGAGGCTTTCGAGGCTGGGGTGAATCTGAGTTCCACACTGCGCGATGTAGTAGCCGGCAAAGCTTTCGGCCAGCTTGTGCGGGCCTTCGTCAATCAGCTTTTGGCAGGCTTCCTTGGCTATTTGGTAGTACTTTTCGGGGTCGCTGCCCTGCCGCGTCTGCCCGTCGCTTCGGAGCGAGTAGCCTGCGCGGTACATGGCAATGCGCGCTTTAAGCCCCAGCGCAAAGCCTTTGGTGCAGCGCTCCACGCTACCCTCCGCCTCATTTGCCCAGGGCAGCACCGCGATAGCTTCGTCCAAATCGGTGAGAAGGCGCTCGTAAATAGCATCCCTGTCGGCGCGGTCAACGTAGAAGGTAGTGGGGCTTGCAGGCTCCACACGGAAAGGTACATCGCCGTACTGACGGCACAGCTCCATGTAGAAAAGCGCCCGCAGCGTCAGCGCTTCGCCGTACATAGCCATCATCTTGTCGTGGTACTCACCCTCAGTAGCCGGGCTACCGGGAATGTTGGCAATGCATAGGTTCAACCGCTCAATGCCGGAGTACATTGTATTCCACGGGTTGGTAACGTCGCTTATGTCAAAAGTTGGCCGCGAGCAGTAGTTGCTCAATCCTCGGCGGTCTGCATTTTTGTAGTCTCCCGATCCGCTGGAAGTAATTTCGATGTCGGTGTTGGTTTGCCAAAAGAGGCTCATGCGGCTGGAGTACATGGCGTCTTCGCACATCAAGGCGTAAACGCCCATCAGCGCATTGTTGGCGTCGGTAGATGATGCAAAGGTTGCATCTACAGAGTTGGACGACGGCGAGGCGGTTTCAAGGTAGCTATCGCAGCCCGCAGCCACGCCCAGCGCTATTAAGCCGATTGCTATAATCTTTTTCATGCTGTATATACAATTTTAAATTTTATTGTTTGACCATTTTTTTATTTATCCACTTTAGAAAGTTATGTTTACGCCGGCAACCACCGAGCGCGCCCTCGGATAGGCAGAGAAATCCACGCCGGGCGTAGCCGGAGAGCTGCGGCGGGTGTCAACTTCGGGGTCGTAGCCGCTGTAGCTGGTCAGCAGCCACAGGTTGTACCCCGTAACGTAAACGCGCAGGGAATGCACAAAGAACTTTTTTGTCAGCCCCTGCGGCAGCGTATAGCCCAGGGTTGCCGTGTTGAGGCGGAGGAATGAGCCGTCTTCAATGGCATACGACGAAAGGCGCGCCCGCGAGTTTTTGACGGAGTGCACCGTAGCGTTTTCATTTAGCGCCAGCAGGCGGTCCGGCATCTTGCTGATATCTTCGCCGGTGGCAGGGTCGATGTACATAAAGCGCTTGGAGGAATTCATATCGTCCAGCACGTTCAGGTATTTTTTAGCGCTCTCGTTGCCGGTAGTGAACAGCACATGGTTGGCGTTATACACATCGTTACCGTAGCTCCAGTTGAAGAATACCGAGGCGTCAAAACCCTTGCATGTAGCCGACAGGCTGAACCCGCCCGTATGCAGCGGGTTGGCGTCGCCAATGATAGCTTTGTCGCCTTCGCCAATTACGGTAGTACCATCCTCGGCCACCTTTTTGTACTTAATCATACCGGGCATAAGCCCGTTACCCGACACTCCGCTATTATCGGCCACGCCGGGGTTTAGCCTCCAGCTGCCGGAGCCTGCGGCGTCCCACGTAAAATCTTCAAAAGTGTAGAAGCCGTCATATACGTATCCGTAGATTTGGCCGAGCGGTTTGCCCTCCTCCACCACGTAGTCTTCGCCCGGACCATTGTTGTTGCCGTACCATCCGGAGTTAAAGAGCAGCTGTTTTTCCTCGCCCAGCTTATCCACGTTGTTTTTGTTAAAGCCAATGTTGAACGAAGCGCTCAGGCTATAATCCCGTGCTTGCACCAGCGCCATATTCAGGGTGAGCTCAACGCCCTTGTTCGACGTTTGCCCTATATTCTGCATCTGGCTGCTGTATCCGGTGCTGGTGGGTATGCGCGCGCTAATCAGCAAATCCTTGGTGGTATTCCAGTACCAATCAAGGGTACCCCACAGGCGCGACTTCAGGAAGCCGAAATCCAGCCCGGCGTTGCGGGTTGTGGTCGTTTCCCAGCGCAAATCGGGATTCGACATTGTGCTGCCCGGCACAAGGCGCGGCTGCTGCACCTCGCCCACGTAGTAGTCCTTGCCCGAGGTGGTGGTATTGTACGTCATCTTCCAGAGGTCATCGCTGATGCGGTTGTTGCCTGCCGTTCCGTAGCTGAGGCGTAGCTTCAAGTTCGATATTACCGCTGTTGCGCCCTCCAGAAAAGCCTCGTCGCTCAGCCTCCACGCCGCCGCCACCGAGGGGAAGTAGCCCCACTGGTTGCCCGGAGCAAACTTGCTCGAGCCATCGGCGCGCATGGTCGCCGTGAGCAGGTAGCGGTCAAGGAGCGTATAGTTGACGCGCCCAAAGAACGAGGCCATGTGCCGGTCTGCCGTTTCGGTAGCGCTGATGCTTGCAGGCGTGCCAAGGCGCATCTTGGCCAACACCTCCGTGGCGCTCATGGTAATGGCAAAATCTTCTGCCCGCATGGAGGTCGATTTCGACCAGTCGGCATTGAGCTCCTGCCCCAGCATAAGGTTCAGGCTATGATCTTCACCCAGCTGCTTCACATCGTAGGTCAACAAGTTCGCCACGCGGTAGCTCTCCGAGCCGGTGGTTCCTATTTGTCCGATAGGCTTCCCGCGACCGTTGGTGCGGCTCTCCGAAGTTGTCGGCCCATATACGCGATCGCTACGGCTGTTGCCAACGGTATAGCCACCCTCTAACCTGTAGGTAAGGTTATCTATAATGCTATAGCTAAACGCTCCGTTAAAGGCCGTATTCAGGCGCGTCTGCGCCTGATAGTCATCGTCAACCGTTTTTATCGGGTCGTAGAGCTGGCTGCTGCTTTCGAGGTCATCCAAAAACGTTTGGTCAACGTTTTCCGAAAATGAGGCTATTCCCATCGTTGGGCGGAACTGCACAGCGTTCTTCAGCCGGTTGGTGGAGGCGCTGCCCGAGCTGGACAAACCCGCCCCATCTACGTTGGTGTAGGAAAAGCGCACGTTGAAGTCAACGTCCATGCGCTTGTTGATTGTATTGTTGAAGCGGAAGCTGATGTTTGTTCTATCGTAGGCCGAGTTGCGCATAATGCCCTCCTCATCGTTGCGCGAAAGGCTCAAGTTGTACTTGGTACCGTTGCTGCCGCCCGACAAGCTCATGTTGTACGACTGCGTAGCGGCGGTGCGCCCAAAAAGGTCATCCTGCCAGTCGGCGCTCGCCTGGTAGCGGTACAGGTCTATATCGCCAAACTCGCCAAAATACTTGGTAAAATCGGTGTTTGTAGCGCCAATAATCTCTGCCTGAGATAGCACAAATTCGTAAGGATCCAGCACGTCCAGCTGCTTTGTAAGGCGCTTCACACCGTAGTAGGCGTTGAAGGTTACCGTTGTGCGTCCCTCAACGCCCTGCTTTGTAGTAACGATAATTACCCCGTTGGCGCCTCGAGCGCCGTAAATAGCCGTGCTCGAAGCGTCCTTCAGCACGTCAATGCTTGCGATGTCGCCGGGTGCAATAGCGCTGAGGTTGCTCACCGGAAAGCCATCCACAATATACAGCGGCGAATTATCCTGCGTAACCGACCCGCCGCCGCGTACGCGAATTTTCACCTCCGCATCCGGCGAGCCTTCTGTTGTAACCACCTGCACGCCGGCCATTTTGCCAACAATTGCCTCTGCCGCCGAGCTCACGGGCGCTGCCGTAATCTCCTTTGCGCTCACCGACGATACTGCGCCCGTCAGGTCGCGCTTTTTCACCGCTCCGTAGCCAATCACCACTATTTCGTCGAGCGATTGCGTATCTTCCGTGAGCGTTACGTCCAGCGCGCCGCTTCCGCTAACGGTTACCGTGGACGGCTTCATGCCCATAAACGATACGGTGAGGGCATTTGCGCCTGCCGGTACGCTAATGCTGTAGCG
>JAISAC010000049.1 GCA_031266935.1 Prevotellaceae bacterium | reverse complement strand
GGAACCGAGCGTAATGAGGCTCTTTTGAGGGTGCAACCTTTCATACAACTAAATCGTAAACGATTGTTTCTCAGTTGTTTGCAATTTGGCATTTAACGTTCTTTAATGGGGGACTCATTAGCAATAGATTCCGAATACATCTACAAGCTAATTACCTTATTTTCAACCTTATTACCTTATTATACCGGAGGTTTATGGTTACAAAAATAAGGTCAATAAGGTTTTTGAAATGGTTGTTGTGCTTAGCGCTACTAAGGTTGCCTTGTAAAAATAAGGTTTTTGAGGGATAGGGGGAATAATTAGGGTCTGCTGAAAAACTTGATGGTGTCCATGTTTTATAGAAATGTACACCGCTTTTCTCTTATTGGTTGCGCCGAGCTCCGGTTCCTCGTAAAGGGATTCATAGCTAAGAGATGAATGCCCTACGGGCAATAAAGCGGGCTTGCCGATACGCTGTTCTATTGATATGAATGCCCTACGGGTAAAAGATATTTTCATATCAATAGAACATGGACACCACCTTCTCTTCTCTTCTCTCCCCTCCTCTCCCCTTCCCTTCCCTTCCCTCTCCAAAAAACAATCTTAATTTTTATTATAAGTTTTCTACATTTAAGGTTGGTGGCGCTCAAAATACCAATAAAATTGTTCATATTTGCTATCGCGTTTGCGGCGCAATAAATAAAATAAACTTTCCAAACCTGCAAAGCATGAGAAAAATTTTCTCCATACCGGTACGCATACTCCGCTTCTACGGAGAGGGTTTCCGCAGCATGACCATCGGCAAAACCCTGTGGACGATTATCCTCATCAAGCTGTTCATCATGTTTGCCATACTGAAAGTATTCTTTTTTCCCAACTTTTTGGGAAAGCTTGACAGCGACACGGACCGGCAGGATTACGTATCGGGCGAGCTGGTTGACCGCGCCGCAAAGTAAACGCTGCCGCTGCAAAGCTCCGGCTGCTGAAAATTCAAAAATTTTTAACATCTAATACCCGCTTATTATGGTTGAAACTATTGATACTCATCTAATTGATTGGTCGAGAGCGCAATTTGCCCTGACGGCCATTTACCACTGGCTCTTCGTACCGCTTACGCTGGGTCTTGGCATTGTGCAGGCGGTAATGGAGACAGCCTACTACAAAACGGGAAATGAATTTTGGAAAAAGACAGCCCAATTCTGGATGAAAATTTTCGGCATCAACTTTGCCATTGGCGTGGCAACCGGACTAATTCTGGAGTTTGAGTTTGGCGCCAACTGGTCGAACTACAGCTGGTTTGTAGGCGACATTTTCGGGGCGCCGCTGGCCATTGAGGGGATACTTGCCTTCTTTATGGAGGCTACCTTTATTGCCGTGATGTTTTTTGGCTGGGGTAAAGTCAGCAAGGGCTTTCACCTCGCCTCGACGTGGCTGACGGTTGCGGGCGCAACCATCTCTGCGTACTGGATACTGGTTGCCAACGCCTGGATGCAGCACCCCGTTGGGATGCAGTTCAACCCCGATACCGTTCGCAACGAGATGGTGAGCTTTTGGGAGGTGGCGCTCTCGCCGGTGGCCGTCAACAAGTTCTTCCACGCCGTGCTATCCGGCTGGATTGTTGGCGCTGCGTTTGTGGTAGGCGTTGCCTGCTGGTTTTTGCTCAAGAAAAGAGAAACGAAATTTGCGCTGTCGAGCATCAAAATCGGCGCAATATTTGGGTTGATTGCCTGCGTACTGTCGATGTGGACGGGCGACGGGTCGGCGCATCAGGTGGCGCAAAAGCAGCCGATGAAGCTTGCCGCCATGGAAGGGCTGTACGAAGGGCGCAACGGCGCAGGGCTAATAGGCGTGGGCGTGCTCAACCCGGACAAGGAGCGCTACAACGACGGTAAAGCCCCGTTTATCTTCAAGGTAGAAGCGCCCGGGATGCTTTCGCTCCTCGCCGAGCGGAGCGCCAGCGCATACGTTCCGGGAATTGCCAACCTTATTGAGGGCGGCTACACCCAAAAAGACGGAACGGTAGCGCTCTCGGCGCAAGAAAAAATGGAAAGGGGCAAGCTCGCCATTCGGGCTTTGGCCAGCTACCGCGCAGCCGAAAGCGACAGCGCCAGGCAGCAAGCTTACGCCACGCTGGACAAAAACTTCAAGTACTTTGGCTACGGGTACATCACCAACCCGTCGGACTTAATCCCTCCGGTAGGGCTAACCTTCTACGCATTTCACGTCATGGTGCTCATTGGCGGCTTTTTGCTCCTGCTCTTTGCCGCCGTCGCCTTTTTGTCGTACAAAAACCGGCTTGCGCCCAAGCGCTGGCTGCAGCGGGTGTGCATTGCCGCTATCTTTCTTGCCATCGTAGCCGGACAGGCCGGCTGGATAGTAGCCGAGGTGGGGCGGCAGCCGTGGGCTATCCAGGATATGCTGCCAACGTCGGCGGCTATCTCCAAGCTGCCTACCTCGTCGGTGCAGCTGACTTTTTTTATCTTTCTTGCGCTGTTCACCGTCCTGCTCGTTGCAGAGCTGAAAATAATGATTTCTGCCATTAAAAAAGGGCCGCAAATTGAGCAGGCGCAGTAAAAATTTTTGAGCCGTGAAATTCCAATTTTTTAAGCCATAACATTATGGAAGCTACATATATGCTACTACAACACTACTGGTGGTTTTTGGTGTCGCTGCTGGGAGCGATGCTCGTATTTTTGATGTTTGTGCAGGGCGGGCAGTCGCTGCTGTTCACCATAGGCAAAACGGAGGCTCAGCAATCCATGCTGCTGTACTCCACCGGGCGCAAGTGGGAGCTTACGTTTACCACCCTGGCCACCTTTGGCGGGGCATTTTTTGCCTCGTTTCCGCTGTTCTACTCCACGAGCTTTGGCGGCGCCTACTGGCTGTGGATGCTGATTTTGCTTTGCTTCGTGCTGCAAGCGGTGTCCTACGAGTATCAGGCAAAGAAAAACAACCTGCTGGGCAAGAAAACGTACCGAATATTTCTCCTGCTAAACGGAATTTTGGCGCCGATGCTCATCGGAATTGCGGTAGGCACGTTTTTCAGCGGGGCGGAATTTGTGGTGGACAAGCAGCAGCTTACCTGTACGCAAAATCCGGTAGTCTCGTCGTGGAAAAATCCAGGGCACGGGCTTGAGGCGGCGCTGGTATGGTGGAACGTATGCCTTGGCCTGGCGGTACTTTTTCTATCGCGCGTGCTGGCGCTGCTCTACTTCATCAACAACATCAACGACGACGATGTGCAGCAGCAATCGCGCAGGCGGCTGCCGTGGGAGGCTGCTCTGTTTTTGGTATTTTTCCTTACGTTCTTCGTGCGCTGGCTGCTTCAGGATGGGTTTGCGGTAAACCCCGAAACAAAAGAGGTGTTTATGCAGCCCGGCAAGTACCTCATCAACCTGATAGAAATTCCCGCAGCGCTAACGGGGCTGCTGGTGGGTGTGGTCGGGGTGCTGCTTGGCATTGCCAAAACCGTGTTTTGCCGCAGGTGGAGAAAAGGGATATGGTTTGCCGGCGCGGGAGCCGTGCTGACCGTGCTGGCGCTGCTGCTTTGCGCCGGATGGAACAACACCGCCTACTACCCCTCAACAGCAAGCCTGCAAAGCTCGCTCACCATAGAAAACAGCTCCTCAAGCATTTTTACGCTGAAAACGATGGCCTTCGCGTCTATTCTGATACCCTTTGTGCTGGCCTACATTGCCTACGTATGGCGAACGCTGGACCGGCATAAGGTAAGCAGGCAGGATGCCGACTGCTAACTGCCGACTTCGACAGCGCACCACCCATACAGCACCAGGGCCAACGCATCTAAATTTGACAAATTTTAAATATTAAAAATAAACACAGTTCGTTTGTATCAAAAAAAGAAGTATGCGAACAGCGATTAGTTATTTTACAGATTTGACAGATCCAAATTGGGTGGTTTCCACCCGGTTTTTTTGTATATATCTTTCTAATTTATCATAATTCAAATATTTAACCGCTAATAATAACTCTTTCGTCCACTCTGATATTCTCATGAATAAAGTTGTATTGTGCCAAAAGATTTGTAACTTCATTGTAAACAATTCCCCTTTTCTTTGGGTCTTTAATCGTCATAATC
>JAISAC010000032.1 GCA_031266935.1 Prevotellaceae bacterium | reverse complement strand
GCGTTTTTTGCCGCCATTCCCTACGATGCCGTCAAGCAGGAACACCGCGACGAGCAGTATTACCAGCACGTTTTTTACCTGCTATTTTCGCTTATGGGGCAGTTTGTCGATGCCGAAGTGAAAAGCAACCGCGGGCGCGCCGACGCCGTGGTGAAAACTGCCGATAGCATTTACGTCTTTGAGTTCAAAATGGACGAAAACGCCACCGCCGAAGATGCCCTGAAGCAAATTAACGGCACGGGCTACGCCATTCCCTACACCGCCGACCACAGGAAAATTGTAAAGTTAGGCGTAGAATTTTCGCAAAAGGAGCGGGGCGTGAAGCGGTGGATAACGGAGTAATACGGTAGAGCAAATGGAGAAAGCAGCTTATAAATGCAGCAGCTTTATGCTTCGCGAATGGCAGCTGTCCGACGCCGCCTCGCTTGCCGAAAATGCCAGCAATATCCATGTCCGGAGCAGCCTTCACGACTATTTTCCGTATCCCTACTCGGAAGAAGAGGGTAAACAGTTCATCGGGATGGCGTTGAGTAAGCCCCGCCCGGCGACCGACATGGCGATTGTAGTTGACGGAAAGGCCGTTGGCGGTATTAGCATTGCGCTGCAAACCGATGTGGAGCGCATTAGCGCCGAAATCGGCTACTGGCTGGGCGAAAATTACTGGAACAGAGGCATTATGACCGAAGCTGTCAAAGAAATGGCTTCTTACGCTTTTCTTAATTTTTTACAGCTAAGAAAAATTTATGCCACGATTTTCGATTTCAACATCGCCTCACAGCGGGTGCTGCAAAAAGCAGGTTTCGAGCGCGAGGGCATTTTGAAGCAGGCGGCGATAAAAAACGGGAAAGTGATTGATTTGCACTATTACGGCTTGATAAAATGAGCGCATTTATTTGGCTAAATCTTTTTTGGGTGGCGTCCATCTATTGAATATAAGTTCTATTGAATATAAATTCCAGTACACACAACAATACACACATGCGTAAACATTTGCTGCTAACTTTGCTAAGCGCGCTGCTGCTTAGCCTCCCCTGGTACGAGAACTTTTCGGGTTTGCTGCTGCTGGTGGCTTTTGTTCCGCTGCTCGCGGTGGAGCACGATTTTGCAAAAAGCAACCGTCGGGGCTTTTGGAAGTATGCGTGGCTTTGCCTGCTGCTTTGGAACGCTGCCACCACGTGGTGGATATGCAACGCAACCTTTTTTGGCATGGTGGGCGCTTTTATCGGCAACTCTGCGCAGATGCTGCTGGTGGTATGGCTGTTTCACGTCGTCAAAAAGCGCGCGGGCAGCGCCGTTGGCTATGCCGCCTTTGTGGTGTTCTGGCTGGCGTGGGAATGGTTTTACTTCGACGCCGAAATTACGTGGCCCTGGCTGACGCTGGGAAACGGACTTGCCAAGGACATTAAGCTTGTGCAGTGGTACGAGCTTACGGGGGCGCTGGGCGGCTCGCTGTGGGTACTGCTAAGCAACCTGCTGGTATTTTTTATTTTACAGAAACAGCAGGCAAACTTCCTGAATTTCCGCGCAGCGCGGGTAGAAAAGGCTCTGCTCGCGGCGCTGATTATTGCCCCGTGCTGCTACTCGCTTGTGCGCTTTTACACCTACAAAGAGGTAGAGAATCCGTGCCGCGTTGCCATTTTGCAGCCCAACATCGACCCGTTCAACGATAAGTTTGGCGGCATGAGCGTACAACAGCAGCAGGATATTATCTTTGCGCAGGCCGAAAGCGCTGCAACCGACAGCACCGACTATGTAGTTGCTCCCGAAACAGCTATGGAAGGTAGCCTGTGGGAAAATAGCATTGAGCAGCACAGGATAATGCTGCGCTTAAAGTCGTTTTGCGCACAGCACCCCAACATCAACTTCGTTACCGGCGCTACAACCTACTACCTTTTTGGCGAGGACGAGGACGCGCCGCCAACGGCGCGCCTCATAAAAAATTCCAACCAACGCTACGAAGTGTACAACGCAGCCCTGCAAGCCGACAGCAGCGGCCGCGTACAGCGCTACCACAAGTCGAAGCTGGTGGTGGGCGTAGAAATGCTTCCCTATCCCAAATACCTGAACAAAATTATAGGCAAGTTTGCCATCAACTTAGGCGGCATCTCCGGAGGGCTGGGTACGCAAAAAGAGCGGGTGGCGTTTACCTCGGATAACCAAAAATTCAGGGCTGGCGTTGCCATTTGCTACGAATCTATTTTTGGGCAATTCTACACCGAATACGTCAAAAAGGGCGCCAACGTGATGATGATTATTACCAACGACGGGTGGTGGCGCAATACTCCCGGGCACCGGCAGCACCTTCACTACGCCAGCCTCCGCGCCATCGAAACGCGGCGCAGCATAGCCCGCTCGGCAAATACCGGCATATCGGCCATCGTCAACCAGCGGGGCGAGGTGGTGCAGCGAACTTCGTGGTGGACGCGCGCTACGCTTTCCGGCGCCATCAACGCCAACGAGCGCATAACGCCCTACGTGAAGCATGGCGACGTAATTGGGCGCATGGCAGGCATCGCCATGCCGCTGATACTTCTCTACGCGCTGGCAAGGCGCTGCAAGCGGCCAAAACCCAAGGCAACGCCAGCTCCGGTCGGCGCGTAGCAGCACTTACAGCTTATCCTTCAGCGCGGCGTTGAGCTTTATGAGCAGCGACTGGCAGTGGGCTTTGTCGGCGCCGGAAAGCCCGCCAACTCTACTTCTTAGCAAATCGCGCGATTTGATTGCCAGCATGGCGAGGTAGGTGTTCGAGTCGTCTATTTGCTTAACGTTAACCCGACCTTGGTACCCCGTTCTGCCAAATTCATGCTCTTTTTTCTGCTCCTTTTCCTGCTCCATGAGCGCTGCTACCGAGCCAAGCCCATGCTCTGCTTCGTACTTGCGGAAAAAATCGGCGTATTGCTCCACCATGCCGGTTTCGTCGAGGCCGTACAGCAAGATGTCGTCCACCGTGGCGTAACCGAGAAGCGATGAGAAAGCGGCGCCCTGCTTTTTTTCGGTAAGCGGAGATGTAAATTCTTCCACCATAGCAATTTGCAGCATCTTGTCGGCGGGGGTGAGCTTGCTTCCGCTTGTGAGGCTCTTCCACGTGGCGCTGTAGAGGTCGTTGGCGTACTCCTCTACGGTGTAGGGATTGGCGGTGTACTGAGCGGCAAGTATCAGATTTTCAATTTGTACCCTCAGCCCTCTCACTACGGCTTCGCGAATTTTATACGACATGTCAACTCCCAGCGGAAGCTTCTTTGCAAAGTCCGGCTTATCTATCCAGTCCAGCGAGCGGTACTCGTTGAGCACCCACTCCAGCGAGGCTTTCTGTCGGGCTTTGGGCGTTACCGCATACTGCACATCGTTGGTTCCACGCTTTACTTCGGTAAGCTTTATGCCGCCAATGTTCATTGATACGTTCCTGATGTAGCGCGTGTACTGGTTTACTATTTGCGAGTAGAGCCGGTTGATGTGCGTATAGCTGTTGTCGTCGGCTTCGGGAATCCACTTTTCCACATTTCCGAGGATGTACTTCAGGTTTTTTATTCCGTAGCTGCCGGCTTTCATGTTGTCATCGCCAAGGTCCTCGGTTAGCGCTGTGGGGTCGTAGGAGGATCCCATCTGCTGGCGGCCGTAGCGGTAAACGGGGTTGCCGGCGTTGGCGTCCACCCACGATTCGAGCACAGGTTCTTCGTCCCACTCATCCTTTTTGTCGGCAATGCAGGCGTAGTTCCACTTAACGAGGAAGTAATCGTAAACGCCCAAATCCGGAGGCGTCAGCTTCACGCCCTTGTCGCCGGGCTGGGCTACGTAGTTAAATCTGGCGTAATCCATGATGCACGGCGTAGTGCCGTATTTTTGGGTAAACGCGGCGCTGCGGAGCGAATCTACAGGCCATGCGCTGCTGGAGGCCATGTTGTGCATGAAGCCGAGGGTATGCCCTATTTCGTGCGATATTACGTAAACGAGCGATTCGCTCATAACGTCGTTGGGCATTTTTACGCGGCGTACGCGCTCGTCCACCTGCGCCGTCTGCACAAAGCGCCATGAGTTAATGAGCTGCGAGATGTTGCTGTAAACGATTACCGAGGCGTTGATAATTTCGCCGGTGGTGGGGTCAACCCACGAGGGGCCGTAGGCGTTGGCGGTGCTCGATGGCATGTAGCGAATGCAGGAGTACTTGAGGTTGTCGGGGTCGAAAGCCGAGTCCTGCTCTGCTGTGGGGAAAGGCTTTGCAACCAAGACATTCTTGAAGCCTATTTTTTCAAAGGCAGCGTTCCACGCCTCCACGCCTTTTTTTATGGCAGGTTTCCACTGCTCGGGGAATGTATTGTCTATGTACCACACAATGGGCTTCACCGGCTCTACCGGCTCACCGCGCTTGTAGGCATCCGTGTCCCTGGGGGTTACGTCCCAGCGGTGCGCTATGGAGTAGGCGTAAATGTCGTCCTTGTCGAGCACGTACCGCGCCCTGTTGTGGCTGAAGATGCCCACGCGGGAATCGCTTATGCGGGGGCGCATCTTTTTTTCGGGCAGCAGCAGAAAGCTGCGCGTAACCTTCATGGTGTAGGGCGCATCGTCCATCATCTTTATCCCTCCCATCAAGCTTGCCGACAAGCCGTAGGTCATGGTTGACTTTACGCTGATGTTGTCGTCAAACGCCTTTACCTCGTCGAGCGAGCTGGCGTCTTTCTTCAAGGTGGCGGTTATCTTGACCGCTCCGCCGGACTGGTCGCCGGGGGTGGACTCGAATATTTTTGCGCCGCCCATAAAGAGGTTGGTAACCTCTATCACCACCGCCGTGCTATCCTTGCTCTGCGCCTTGACGGGGAAGCCAAAGAGCCGCGGGTCGCCGTAAACCTTGCTCACGCCCGCCTTCAGCTCCTCCACGGCGGATGACGCCGAGTTGATGGAGAGGAGGTAAATGGTAGAATCTTTCTGCACAAACTTTACGTGGTGCGCACCTTTTGGCTTGTAGCCCACATCGTAGCCGGCAGCGCTCGTTACCTCCGTAACGGTAGAGGCTGCAAGCATTTCGCGCCCCAACGTTTTGCGGGGAATTTCGAAGTAAATTTTGTCCTGCACCTTGTGAACGGTAATGAAGCCGCTCTTGGCAGTTTCCACCTTCACGTCCTTGAAGAGCTTTTCGTAAGGAGTCAGCTTCTTGCCGGGCAGGATCGCCTGCGCTTTAGCGGCCTCCGCTTTCTTTTTTTTCCCAAATGAGAATAGGCCGGCGTTGGCGTCCGGCGCTGCAAGCGCCATTGCCGTTGCAGCAGCCATAAACATAACACATCTTTTCATATTCAATCTAATAAAATGAGTAAAAATTTTGACAGGATACTTGGATGCTTCAATAAAGCCATAGCCTGCTGTCAGTTAAGGTAAGCCTTTAGGTATGCTTTTGCTTCATGTTCTATCCGTGCTTCTATCGCAAAGGTAATACTTTGGTGCGCATTTGCAAAATGCGGGTGCAATTGAGGTACAATTTCAAATTGTTGCGCTGTGCTACCTCCCCCCCCCTTCTCTACGTTGCGCCGTCATTCCGAACGCAGTGAGGAACCGGAGCAAAGCGGAGCTCGGCGAAGCCAATCTCCTACCATGTGCTGCTATCTATTTATAGCATTTCAAAAAAAGATTTAGCCGCTACAATTGAGGGTGCAATTCAAGTTGTCGCATCGTGGTTAGCGTTGTGTCCTTTGAATTTGATGATTGTATCCGAAAATTCTTGCCTAATTTGGTGGATATATCCGCCAAATTAGGATAAATTTGGTGAGTATATCCGAAGAATCCTTACCTAATTTGGTGAGTATATCCGAAAAATCTTGCTAAATTTGGTGATTATATCCGCTAAATTTGGTAAAATTCTTCGAATATAATCGAAAAAATTATCTGAAAATTTCGGTTATCAATATTTTTTCCTATCTTTGAAGCATGATTTAAAGCCCAATACAAAAATCAGATGGTGTCCGTGTTTTATTGATATAATTTTTATACTATGATCGAACTATTTTTATGCTTTCCCCGTTAGGGGAACCATATCAATAAAAAAACGGAAATAATAAAAATGTACACCGCTATTCTCTTATCCCCGTAAGGGGATTCATAGTTAAGAGATGAATGCCCTACGGGCAATAAAGCGGGCTTGTTGGTACGCTGTTCTATTGATATGAATGCCCTACGGGCAAAATATATTTTCATATCAATAGAACAAGGACGCCACCGCTGGTACAGGTGGGCATATAGGGTAGCGCTTCAAGCCGACTGATAAAGCTGCTTCGATAACCCTCCCCACCTCCTACCTCTTTACAATTATCTTCGCGATTGACGACCCGTTGACAAAGGCGACCCGCACAATATAAATCCCCGATTTCAGGGTCGCCATGTTTACGAAGCTTACGGCCTCTTCCCGTAGAACAGCTATACCCGAGAGCATGTACACCTCAACCTTCGCTACGTCGTAAGCCGATTTTATGTGCAGGAGGTCGTCGGCAGGGTTCGGGTATATTGCTACGCTGCGCTCGTCCGGCTTGGGTACAGCGGTAGCGGGCGAGGCGTCCTTCACAATTTTCACATCGTCCACAGAGCGGGGTAGCAGCTGGTGGACATCGTCGTCGCAAAATCCTACGCCGATAATATTTACCACCGCGCCTGCCGCCGGCTGCGTAGTGGCAATATTCTGCGCCACAACCAAGGTCGTGTCGCCGCTACCTATCACGTACTTGTCGGCGTCGGTAGCGTGCGCTGCTACCTCAACGCTGTCGAGGCTCAGCAGCACGCCATGATATACCTTGCTCATCCGGCTGACGGTAACAGGCGTTGGCGCGGGGAGCGCGTGCATGCTCGACGCTACGGTAATATCGGCATCGTTGGTTACCGCAATCTCCGTCAGCTTGTGGGATTCGCTTACCCAACCCGTTACCAGCACGCTGTCGCCCACCCTGACCAAGTTTCCCCGACGGTACACGTAAATGCCGCTCTGCGCTCCGCTACCCGACTGCACAAAAAAGTTTTTGTCTTTCGTGATGGCCGTTACAATGCCCGCTACGGTAACCTTTTGCCCGTTGTAGGGGCTTGTATCGGCGCCTGTGCAAATGCTGCCGACAGGCGTTATGGCGATGGACGGGGGGAGCTCATTAACCGCTCCGGCGAGCGGAATTTTGCAGGAAGCGCCACCTCCTGCAACCGTCAGCGTAGCCGAATGGCTGCCGACCTCATCGGGGATGTAGGTAACGGTTAGCGTATCCACGCCGCTTTTCAGCGTTGCCGGAACAATAAAACAGCTGATGCTGCTACCGCCAATGCTCACAACTAAATTTTCCGAAATATCAACGGTTGTAACCTGTACGCTCTGAGAAATGCTGCCTCCAAGCATTGCGGAAAATGACAGGCTATCGGGCGTAACGCTAATGCTTGGCGCAGGCTTATCGCCTTCGGCAAAGTAAAAATCGTCGAAACAGGCAGTAACGCCGCTCATAATGCGCACCTCAAAGTTGAAGCTGTTGGCGCTATCCGGCGCTGTGTAGCCTCTTATTACGAATTGCCTCCACTCGCCGGTAGCTTTTTGGTAGGCGGTAGGGTGTAAAATTTCGTCTGACACAATAGGAGTTGCGCCGTTATAGAAATTCGAATAAATACGAATACCGGTGGTGGTATTGAGCGTTTCGATGTAGTACCAGAAGCTGATGGTATAAGTTTTTCCCGCCACCACGCCATGAATAGCCTGCTTCATATCAACCCTGCCGGATGTTGCCGTAATTTTTATTGAAGACTTGCCATTTTTCACAGTTTCGGTATCTTTAGCGTAGCTGTCGGTAACCGTCCACGCCGCAGGCGAAGCTCCCGTCCAGCGCTCAAAGCCGGGGTTTGCCACCATTATTGTTGGGGTTGTAAAAATGGCTGAGTCTATTTCCGAAAAACCGTATGCGTTTTGGGCAGTAAAGTACACGTAATATTTGGTTGCCGCCGTAAGGCGGCTTAGGGATAGCGTTTGCTCGGTTGCGCCAACCGTTACGCTGTCCTTAGCGGCATCGGCAATTATATCGTTGGCGGTAATGTCGGCTACCGGCGCTGTTTTCACGGTGTAGTACAGCTTTGCCCTTGCGCTCAGCTTCATTTTGATGTCGGCGGTTGTGGCGGTAACCAAGACAGTATCTGCTGCGGGGCGCTCTACAAAAGCGGGAGGGAAGGGCACCTCTTTTACCGCCTCATTCCACGTAGTGGCGATGCGAATACCGTCAACAATAATTCTTTGTCGGGCATCATATTGCCGCAACGCTACCGCGCCAACGTTGGTGACGGTTGCAGCAGCGGCTGAGGTTACGTAGCCGCTGCTCGGCTGAGCAGCCGGAAACTCGCTAAACACGTACAGGTTGCTCTTTTTGGTGGTGAAGTCAAACTCCACCACGCCCAGCTGCGTAACCTCCGGCGTGACCGTTAGCCATGCCCCCGTTGATTCGGGAGCAGTATTGGACTCCGATATGCCTATTTGCTCCCCGTTGCTGCTAACGTAAAGGCGCGAGCAAAGGCTGGTTGAGGATATGGCGCCGCTGCTGCTAACCTGCGCAAGGTACATAAAGTATCCCTCGCGGTTGGTGCGCTCGGTCTTGAACAGGAACGCCATGTAGATTTTGCCCGACGTAACAGCCTCGC
>JAISAC010000180.1 GCA_031266935.1 Prevotellaceae bacterium | reverse complement strand
GTGTGTGTGTGTGTGTGTGTGTGTGTGTGTGTGTGTGTGTGTGTGTGTGTGTGTGTGTGTGTGTGTGTGTGTGTGTGTGTGTGTGTGTGTGTGTGTGTGTGTGAAAACAATTAATAATTAATAATTGACAATTAACAATTGGGCTGACGCCGAATGCCCTGCACTTATAAGAATTAGGAGTTAGAAATTGAGAATTAGGAATTACGAATACAGCTTCTGAAGTTGGCCGACGTGTGCGCACGCCACTCCTCCTCCCCTCCAAGCGGTTATTCCCGCAAAAGCGGGCATCTCCTGCAGGCGACATGGGGAAAAATATATGTTGTGCCGACACTTGTAACATAAGGTTGTAGCCTAAAAATTATAGCCTAAAAATTAAGCTGATTGCTGTTTTTCTACCAACTTCTCGACAAAAATGTGTAAAATGAAGTAGGCAAAAATATATAATTTTCATTACGGCAGGCGCATATCGCATGTTAATTTACATGAAAAAAATAATAGATTATTATATGGTTGCGCATAAACAGCTCTTTTTCAGCAATTTGTATTTTGTTCTTGTTGTTTTTGGTGGGGGCGTTACCTCCGATGGGTGCAGGGCGTTCCGCACATTTATCCTGCCGGTTTGCGCCGACATCAAACATTTTTGCTACTTTTGCAGCGGCGCCCGCCGGCATACGCGGTGCTCGTGAGCAGCTTAGCAGGATGCCGCTGCCGGCGGCGCGATGGCATTTATCCGTTAATTCTTAAACCTTTAGCAGCTAACTTTTATGGGCACTATTACGCTTAGGGACAAAATCGGCTATGGCTTCGGCGACATGGCCTCGTCCATGTTCTGGAAAATCTTTGGGATGTACCTGCTCTTCTTTTACACCAAAGTTTTTGGCATATCGCCGGCGGCCGCCGGCACCCTGTTTCTGCTCACGCGCATTTGGGACGCCGTCAACGACCCGCTCATGGGCATTATTGCCGACCGCACCCGCTCGCGCTGGGGGCGCTACCGCCCCTACCTGCTGTGGTTTGCCGTCCCCTTTGCGCTGGTGGGCGTTGCCACCTTCTACACGCCCAGCTTGGGCGAGGGCGGCCGGCTGGCCTACGCCTACATCACCTACACGCTTATGATGATGGTGTACACGGCGGTGAACGTGCCCTACGCCTCGCTGCTGGGCGTTATGTCGCCGCGCCCCAGGGACCGCAACATCCTCTCGTCCTACCGCATGTTCTTTGCCTTCGTTGGGAGCTTCATCACCTTCATGCTGCTGCAGCCGCTGGTTGATTTCTTTTCCGGCGTATTCGACGCGGGCGGCGCGGCAGCCGCCGACGTCGGCGCCGGCATTAGCCGCTCGCCGGCGGGCTGGGTGGCCGCCGTGGCGGTAATAGGCGTCATCTGCGCGCTGCTCTTCTACCTGTGCTTCAGGCTCACGCGCGAGCGGGTAAAGCCGGTTAACGAAAACGAAAATACCTCCATAAGGCAAGACCTGCGCAACCTTGTCCGCAACTCTCCCTGGTGGATTTTGATGGGATCGGGGCTGGCCGCCCTGCTTTTCAACGCCATTCGCGACAGCGTGGCGCTCTTCTACTTTGCCGATTACGTCCGGATTACCTACAAAATGCCCGTGCTGGGGTGGTCGGTGGCCACCATTTACCTGCTGGTGGGTCAGGCGGCCAACATGCTCGGTGTAGCCCTTGCCGCGCCGCTGTCGAACCGCTACGGCAAAAAAAGGACGTACATGGCCGCCATGAGCGCCGCCGCCCTGCTGAGCGCCCTCTTTTTTGCGCTTGAGCCTCACCAGCTTGCGCTGATTATGGCGCTGCAGGTGCTCATTTCCGTTTGCGCCGGCTACGTGCTGCCGCTGCTCTGGAGCATGTACGCCGACATTGTTGACCATCAGGAGCTCAAGACCAACCGCCGCGCCGCGGGCCTGATTTTTTCGTCGTCGTCCATGTCGCAAAAGATGGGGTGGGCGTTTGGCGCCGCCCTGAGTGGCTGGCTGCTGGCGTGGTTTGGCTACGACTCGGCGGCGGCCGTGCAGCCCGACTCCGCCATTCTTGGCGTACGCCTCATGCTGAGCTGGCTTCCCGCCCTCGGCTGCGCGCTGGCCGTGGCCGGCATGGTGTTTTACCCGCTGTCCGAAAAGCGCGTAAAAGAAATTGCGGAAGAGCTGGAGGCGCGGCGGGCTGCACGTTAGCCGGCAGCCAAAGATTTCCGGAAGCTCTATTCGGGGGGTAATTTTTGCGGATTATACTTCGCACAGCCTGAAGCTGGTTTTTGGAAGTTCCTCTTAGCCGCTTTGTTAATCGCAAAAAGCAGGATAACGGCAATCAGCGCGCTTCCGGCCATTGTATAGGCCGTTGAGCGTAAAATGTTTCCCAACCCCGACAGGGGCATTACGGCGCCGCCGACAAGGAACGTGCTTGCGCCGAGCACGGCCGAGGCCGTACCCTTGTACTTTTCCTCCAAATCGAGCGCCAAGTTGGTGGAAATGGGGAAGGTAGCCCCCGCAAAAAACAGAGACAAAGAAAGCGTGAGGCAAAAGCCGGCAATGGGGGCATCCAGCAGCAGCAAAATGCCCGTCAGCAGGCTGCAGGCAAACAGCCCGATTACGCTGCGCTGTAACGTCCGGTGCGGGTTTTTCCGCTTTGCCGACAGGATATTGCCGATGGTGAGCGCCAGCGCGTTGCCGGCAAAAAAGATGCTGTACGCAACGGGCGAAACGCCGTAGTGCTCCTGAAAAATAAAGGGCGACGACGCAATATAGGCAAACATGGTTGCCATAGAAAACGACAGCAGGGCGATGTAAAGCATTAGCAGCTTATTTTTTACAACCGGAATAAAAAACTTAAACGTCTGAATTACGGGAACTTTTGCGCGCTTGTGGGGCGGGAGCGATTCTTTCAGGTAGGCGCTTACCCCAAGCACGGCCAATCCGAGAACCCCGAGGAAAAAGAATATGCCTTTCCAGCTGGTAAACAGCAGCAGCACGCCTCCTGCAACAGGCGCGGCTATCGGCGCAACTCCCTGTACGGCTGCAATCAGCGCAAGAAAGGCCAGCAGGTCTTTGCCCTTGAACAAATCGGCAGCTACCGACCTCGAAATGACAATGCTGCCGGCAGCCCCCAGGCCCTGTAGCAGGCGGAACCCAATGAGCAGGTAAATGTTTTGGGCAAGCAGGCAGCCGGCTGTTGACAGCAGATAGAGGATAAAAGAAGCGAAAAGCGGCCGGCGACGCCCCGTTTTGTCGCTGACAGGGCCAAAAATCAGCTGCCCGGCAGCTATTCCAAGCATGCTTGTTGAGATAGTGAGCTGCACCAGCGAGGTAGATGTGCCGAAGTAGGCCATCAGCGCCGGCAGGCTTGGCAGGTACATATCCGTAATCAAGGGCGCAAACGCCGCCATTGCAGACAGCGTAACGAGCAGGTAGAGCTTACCGTTTTTTGGTTGTAAATCGCCGGAAATCTGATTTTTAGCTTTCATAATGTGGGAGGCTGTATGACCTCAATCCGGAGGCGAAAGTACAAAAAAAAACATTTAGCTGTAACCCGAAAATCGCAAAAAAATTCTCATGCGATTTTATATACTATTGATTATCAATCAATTATTTATTTTTATTGCATGAAGGTCTTGCCTTGCATAAAATCGCAGGTGGCCATCAAAAAAAAAACATTGTAAGGAGCAACATGGCAATAGCTGTCAATTTATTACACCCCAATGGACATTTTAGATTATTTTACGTGCTTGCAAATTGCAGGATTTTCATGTAGCTTTGCAAAGTAATACGAACTAATGATGGCAGAAAAAAATGGTGGAAAAAAACGTGTCCTTGAAATTTGCGCCGATTCCGTTTCCGGCGCGCTGGCTGCGCAGTCGGCCGGCGCGCAGCGGATTGAACTTTGCGCCAACCTTCCCGAAGGCGGAACAACGCCTTCGGCAGCGCAAATAGGGGAGGCGCGCAGGGCGCTGCACATCAAGCTTTACGTGCTCATCAGGCCGCGCGGTGGCGATTTCCTGTACAGCGATGCGGAGTTTGAAGTTATGAGGTCGGACGTCCACTTCTGCGGGCAAGCCGGCTGCGACGGCGTGGTCGTCGGGATGCTCCGCCCGGACGGGAGCGTTGACACGGAGCGGTGCCGCGAGCTGGTAGCGGCTGCCCGCCGGTATGCAATGGGTGTTACGTTTCACCGCGCGTTCGACCGGAGCAGCAACCTCTTTCGGGCTATGGAGGCGGCCATTGAGCTGGGCTGCGAGCGGATTTTGACCTCGGGCGGCTACAATACGGCTATTGAGGGGGCAGCCGTTATCCGGCAGCTGATTGAAAGGGCCGGCAGCCGCATTGCCATTATGCCCGGCTCGGGAATTACGCCCGAAAATGCCGGTGAACTAATCCGAAAAACCGGGCTGCAAGAAATGCACGGCACGTTCCGTAGCCGCACGGAAAGTAAAATGCAGCACCGAAACCCTCTGCTGAGCAGCCAAACCGAGGAGTACAGCCTGCTGACAACGGACACCAAAAAAATCAAAGAGGCGCTGAAATCAATTAATAATTAAAAAAATCAATCACAAAGGAACTCCTAAAAACCTCCTCAATGAGGTTCTTTTGAGGGTGCAACCTCATTTTTACCTACATTTCTATAACAAAACAAACTCAGTAGCAATGAGAGTAACGATGTGCATTAACCTCATTACCTCATTTGGGGAGTTTTTAGGAGTTTCCACAAAAAAACCATTCTGTATGAAAATTTTGAAATTTTTATCGTTCTCCGCCTTGACGCTATGCGCGGCGCTGACTATTTCGTCGTGCGAGCACGAAAAGCATTTCCTGAAGGAAAAAGCCTACCGAAAGCAAGTCCATGAGCAATTCGAAAAGCGCAAGGCCCAAGCGCAAGGCCGAAGCGAGGCGCTGTTTTCGGTGCTCGAAAAGGGAAGCACGAGCCTTGAGCAGCGCGAGGCGCTCGAATTTCTGTATGCCTACATGCCCCTGTGCGACTTGGCCGACTACAGCGGCGAGTTCTTTTTGAAGCAGGTGGACGCCGCCTTCAACGCCCGCAGCTACTTTTCGTGGGGCAAAATCGTTCCCGACGATATTTTCCGCCACTTTGTGCTGGTTTACCGTGTCAACAACGAATATCTTGATACGGCGCGAATTGCTTTTTTTGAAGAGCTCAAGGAGCGGGTGAAAGACCTCTCCATGTACGAGGCCGCCCTGGAGGTGAACCACTGGTGCCACGAAAAAGTTGCGTACCGAGGCACCGACTCGCGGACCTCGGCGCCGCTGGCGCTGGTGAAAACCTCGTGGGGGCGCTGCGGCGAAGAATCGACGCTTACCGCCGCCGCGCTCCGCGCCGTGGGCATCCCCGCCCGCCAGTGCTACACGCCCCGCTGGGTGCACACCGACGATAACCACGCATGGGTGGAGGCTTGGATAGACGGACAGTGGCATTACTTGGGCGCCTGCGAGCCGGAGCCGGAGCTGGACGCCGCATGGTTCACCGGCCCCGCCAAGCGCGCCATGATGGTGCATACCGTCGTATTTGGCCTGTACAACGGCCCGGAAGAGAAAAATCTGGAAACGCCCCTCTACTCCAAAATTAACCTGCTGGAGCGCTACGCCGCCACGCGCAGGGTGGAAGTCAGGGTGGTGGACGAAGACGGCAGGCCGGTGGAAGGCGCCAGGGTGCAGCTCAAAGTATATAACTACGCCGAGCTGTACACAATTGCAGAAACCGTTACCGGAAAGGACGGCGCAGCGTCTATCATTTCCGGAAAAGGCGACCTGATTGTTTGGGCAAGCAAAAACGACCGCTTTGGCTACCAAAAATCGGAGGCCGGGAGCGAGGCGGCTACCCTTGTTCGGCTAAACCGCAGGGCTGGGTTGACCTATGAAGAAAATTTTGTTGTCAACGTGCCGCCCGAGCAGGCGGTGAAGGAGCTGCCGGCCGACAAAATTGCAGCCAACGCCTGCCGCCTGACGTACGAAGACTCCGTCCGGAACGCCTACATGAGCACGTTTATCAAGGAAGACGAGGCGCGCCTGCTGGCAAAGCAGCACGGGCTAAATCCGGACGAAGCGTGGAAGTACCTGAACCTTGCGCAGGGAAGCTGGCGCGAAGTTAAGGATTTCATTACCCAAAACAGGCGCAACCCGGATTTGTTCCCGTTTTTGGCCTCTTTGGCGGCAAAAGACCTGCGCGATACTCCCGCTGCTTACCTGAGCGACCACCTGCAAAGCAGGGGCGATTTTCGGGCAAAAAGCGGGACACCCAGCAGCCTGATTGTCCCCTACATCCTTTCGCCGCGCATCGACAGGGAGCTGATAAAGCCCTGGCGAAGCTACGCCCGGCAGCAGCTGAGCGCCGACAGGCAGGAGGCTGTTCGCAGCAACGTTGGCCTCATTGTTGACTACGTAAAGAGCGAAATAAAAATCAAGGACGAGGAAAATTACTACAACTGCCGGATTACCCCGCAGGGAGTGTACGAGCTAAAAATAGCCGACCGGCGCTCGCGCAATATCTTTTTCGTGGCTGCCTGCCGCAGCTTCGGTATTCCGGCGCGCATAGAAAGCAGCACGGGGAAAACTCAGTACTTTGAAAGCGGACAGTGGGTGGACGTGATGTTTGAGCCGGACAGCTCCCTCAACCTGCCCAAGGCCGGGCTAATGGTGGACAATGCGCCGGACAACCTCACCAAGCCCGGCTACTACACCCACTACACGCTGGCGTACTTCAAGGACGGCGATTTCCGAACGCTTGATTTTGAAGACAGCCCGCAGGTTGCCCAATTTCCCTACGCCATAGACCTGGACGAGGGCTACTACCGCCTGATGACGGGCAGCCGCGCCAACGACGGCTCGGTGTTTGTCCACACCGAATACTTTACGCTCAAAAAGGCGGCGCCTGCCCGCGTAACCGTTCGCCTGCCGGAAACGGAAGGCAAGCTGTTTGTAAAGGGAATTGTGGACATGAACACGGTTGTTGCCCTAACCGGCGGCGCTAAGGCAACGCTGAAGGATCTGTCGAAGGGAAAAGGATTGACGCTGTGCTTCCTCGACATGGGCAAGGAGCCGTCGAAGCACATCCTGCAAGATCTTCCGGCCGTGCGGGAAGATATGGATGCGTGGGGTGGAGGCGTGCTGCTCGTGGTTCCGGACGACAAGGCAACGGCTGCCTCCGCGATTGCAGCATTCAAGGGATTGCCGCAAAGCACAAGCCAGGCTATCGACAGCCACCGCGAGCTGCTGCGAGCCGTAACCGGCGCCCTGCAAATGGACTTCAACGACAATTTTCCGCTAACGGTTTACCTTTCCCGCAACGGCGGCATCCTGTACTCGGCTGCCGGCTACCGCATCGGCACAGGGGAAGAAATACTGAAAACGATACGGAAAGAGAGCCGATAGGGTAGGCGGGTAGCCTTTGCACCCGTCATTTCGAGCGCAGCGAAAAATCTCCCGCCATCAGGCTCCCTAAGGCCTGCTGAAAAGGTAATAATTCTATATAAATCAGCATATTGTGCATTATTTTCGTGATATAAGTGCAAGGAAATATGGCAAAAGCGCTTAAAAGCCTTGCACTTGAAAAATTCGATGGTGTCCATATTCTATTAATATGAAAATATATTTTGCCCGTAGGGCATTCATATAATTTGCTTATTCGCTGAGTTTTTTTTGCGACCACCGCCTTTCTGACGAATCCTTTTTGCCGGAGGAACTGTCTGCATTAGCAACTCTTTTTTACCTCGCCTTACTGTATGTATGTGAATATTAAGCTGTTTGGATACTTCCTGTACGCCATAGTAGCCAATTTCCATTGCCTTTAACGCTGCATACATGCGTTTTTGTTGCTCCGATAACTGTGCGTAGAAAAA
>JAISAC010000175.1 GCA_031266935.1 Prevotellaceae bacterium | reverse complement strand
CTGAACGTCAGGGTGAAGGTTACCGGCGAATTTTCGGAAAATATGCCCGGCTCTGTAGTCCATGTATAGTCAGAGCAGGTCTGGGCGCGAGCTGAGAGCGCCGCTACAAGGGAGAAAGAGAGGAGAAGTAAATTTTTCAGATTTTTCAGATTTTTCATTGCTTGTCAAAATTAAGGTGTTTGCTGATAGTTGGAAACTTGTAAACAATTTTAAAGTGTACGATGCCATGTTGGCTAAGAAACAGTGAAATATGCAAAAACACAAAGTAAACAACGGTAAGGGATGCTTGCGCCGTCCCGTAGGGACGGAATGTTGGTAGAAATGCTGCGTTCCCCCGCTTCTCCCCGTCCCGTAGGGACGGAACATTGATTAACAATACGTTGCACGTCATCTTTCACCCATATTCCGTCCCTACGGGACGGGGCAAGCGCGGGGGATATTCCGTTTTCTACCAATATTCCGTCCCTACGGGACGGCGCAAGCGCTTTAGATTTCGTGCGTTTGCCTTGCCGTATCACTCATTTTCACCTAATTTTTCAACAAAACAACCTCAGTAGCACATAGTTACATAATGTATCCAAACCTCATTACCTCATTTTTTTCGTGTCCATTTCATCGTTTTAATGAAGTAATGAGGTTGTTGATATGTGCATTAATTCATTGCTACTGAGGTTGTTTTGTTAGATAAATTAGGTAACAATGAGGTTTCAAACTTCGATAAGCGAAACTCTGAGCAAATTAGCGATAAAATATGCTTAACGCGGCATAATTCTGCACAGCAAAAGCAGATAAGCATTTCCCCTCAGGGGTGGGATTGACACCCTGAGAGATGGCGTACAAAACCACGCCGCGCAAGCATAAAACAAAATCACGGCGGCTGCCTGCCGCCGTGATTTTCGAAAAGAAAAGATGCACCTCTCTGCTACTGAACAGAAGCTGTACCCTCCTCAAGGTTGTACGTTACTATTGGGCTGTTAGCGTTAATGACCAATCGTTTTTACTCCAATCGTAGCTGAATACAATAGAGCTGTACGTTTTGGATGTTTTGACTTTAATGTCTCCTCCGTTTTCTCCGTTGGCACTTTCAAAGTTTGCAGCATCTCCCTTGATTTTGTCTGCGTCGTAGCCATAGCCTACAGCCCAATCATGGTCTTTCCTAACTTTAAATGCACCATCGCCAATCAACGCAACGTTGGCGGCTTTATAGTTAGAAAGTGTAGCCGTGCTGGTTGCTGCATCGTAAGCCAAGTCAAGATCATAGTCCCAACCGGCCGGAGTTCCCTCTGCATTGTTGAAAGCGTTGCCAATCAGGCTGTACACCAGCGTGGCAGGGTCAATAGCTACCAAATCGCCTGTTTTGCTGAATTTCAGAGAGTGCGACCAATTGTTGCCTAATGTCCACGTAAGCGTTACCGTATAAATACCTCTATCTGAAAGCGTTATTGGAATATCGGCTCCGCCGGGCAGCAAAGAGTTCTCGCTTCCGTCGAATTTGAAAGTGCCGTCTTTTACCAACCCAAAGTTAGAGTTAACCAGCACCGCATCCGGCGTAACAGTTACTTTCCAGCCGTCGTGGTTCTTAATTTTAAAGTTGCCCATCTCTGCAGTAACGTTTGCGAGCGAAAAGGTCATGTCGGTTTTGCTGAAAGCGCTCGGAGTTAGCTTGTAAGCGCCGTCTGCCGCGCCTATGCCGTTAAGCTGCCATTCTATGGGAATAATCAGCACTTTGGCAGGCGTAGCGGCTTCGTACACTACCACCTGATACAATCCGCTGGCGGGAACTTGCAGCGCAGCGCCTCCGGCAGCTAAGCCTCCCGTTTGCACAAGAACAGGGTTTTCCGATGTACCAATGTGGTAATCATCCCCCTTCACGCTATCTACCGTAGTGGTTGCGCCAAAAGTAGTTTCGGTGCTACCTGCTTTCTTAATAATAGAAAAAGTTTTGCCTGCTTCTAAGGCAATGTACTTCTCATACAGGCCAGCAAAGTCTTGCACCTGGTCTTTTTCGTTGATACCGTTGACCATGCGACCTTTCGCGTCTAATGCGGATAAAGCCGAAGCTTCTCCAACAATGTAGTAACCGTCTTCAATTACTTCATCCACGTTTGGCGCCTCGTCGTCGTCGTTGTTACAGCCGGCAAAACCTATTGCCAGCGCCATTGCCCAAATGGGCAAGAATTTTAATGTTTTGATGTTCATAGTACAATTTTGAATTTAAGTATAAAAAAGTGATTAAATTAAGGCCGCACGGTGCCGACCTTAGAGCAATAGCAAAAAATTATGGGTTTAGTTATATCCGGGATTTTGCGTATATACGCCCGGCGCGGCGTCCGTAACCCATTTTGGTATGGGAAACAGCTTACGGTGATTTCCGTCCGAGGCGGGCTTGTAGTACTTCCCTGTAGTCATTTTTCCCCATTGCTTGGTAAATTCTCCAAAGCGAATAAGGTCTTGCCTGCGGTGTCCTTCCCACGCCAGCTCGCGCCCGCGCTCTGCCAGCAGCTCGGGTAGCGTGAGGGTGGTGTAATTTTCCAGCTCTGTACGCTCTCTCACCGCGTTTGCTGCTTCTAAAGCCTCGTTGTTGGCGATTCCGCCGTTGAGGCGCATGAGCGCTTCGGCTTTCATCAGGTAGACGTCGGCAAGGCGGTAGATGGGGAAGTCGTTGTTGGCGTGGTGCCCTATGCCCGGCTCTATTTCGAACTTCACAAAGCGCGCGCCGTCAAAGGTATTTGCCTCCGTTGGGTCTGCGGTAGCGCTAATGCCGGGCACTATAATTGCCTCTTTGTCTACGCTACCCTTTGTGAAATGAATGGTGTTGCCGTTTTTGCCGATGATTGGGCCAACAAACCACTGCTTTTTGCGTATGTCGTCATTATCGTAGGAATTGTAAAAATCTTCGTGGGCGCAGGGGCCGTTCCATGTTTGCGTTGTGAAGCCGTACACCTCCTGGTGGGCGTAGTGCAGCGTCATGAGGTGAAACATGTTGCCTTGCGCTCTTACGGCGTCGAACACCACGGGGAAAATAATTTCTTTGCATCCGGTGTTGTTTATTTTGAACGGGGTGAAGTAATCGCTCTCAAGAGCGTATCCGTATCCTCCGTTGATAACGGAGTCGCACATGTCGTTCGCCTTTTGCCACTGCTGCGTTCCGGTATAGACTTCTGCGTTCAGGTACAGCTTGGCCAGAATGGTTTGCCCCACCGATTTGGTTACCCGTCCGTAGCTGGGCGCCACCTGCAGGAGGGGCAGGTTGTCCGATACTTCTTTTTCGATGAAGTCAAAAACCTCTTTGCGTGTGCTCTGCTTGAGCTGGGCGTCGGAGGAGCTCACCACCGGCACGTTGCCGTACAGGTCCATGGCCAGCAGGTGGTAAAAGGCTCGCAGCACCTTGGTTTCGGCAATTCCGGATTTGGTAGCGTTGTCGTACTGCCCTTCGTCCGCGCCCTTTATCATTTTAATGTTGTCCAGCACGTCGTTGCACTTGGTCACGCCGCCGTAGGCAAAGCTCCAGCCGTTGTTTACGTCGCGGGTGTTCACCTCCCACTTGTGCTGCCCCATGGCGAGGGGTACGCCGTTATCGGCCCACTCGGTGCCGCGCGTGGGGACGGCCACCTCGTCGGAGGTGTACTCCTGCATGCTCCAGTAGCCCTCGCGGTACACGTAGCCGTACTCGCCCGCCAGCTGCGCGTAGGCGTTGGCCAGCAGCGTAGCAAACTGCTCCGGCGTTTTGTAGTAATCTTCTTTCAGCACATCGGAGCTTATTTCCGGCTCCAAATCGACGCATGCGGGCAAAAGGGCGCTCAGCGCTACCCCTGCACTCAGTATGTATGCTTTGATGCTCATAGTAAAATATAATTAGCAATTAATAATTAACAATTAATAATTAACAATTTCAAACTTTCAGTTCTTAACCTTTTAGTTTTTAGTTTTTAACTTTTAGTTTCTCAAAATGTTAGCGAAGCGCCAAACAGTATGGTGCGCTGGTGCGGGTAGTAGCTTCTGCCGTCAAACCCCGGCGTTAGCCCGCTCATGCTCACCTCGGGGTCCATGCCCGAGTAGCCGGTGATGGTAAAGAGGTTTTGCGCCGTAACGTTGAGCTTCAGCAGGGAGATGTACTTTTTGACGTTTTCGGGCAGGCTGAAGGTGTAGCTTAGCGTAACGTCGCTCAGCTTGATAAAGGTGGCGTCCTCAAGGTAAAAGTCGGAAAACCGGCGGTTGGTGTTCAGCTTGGAGGCGTCGCGGTTGCTTGCAATTTTGTCGGACGACGATACCGCCGACAGCAGCACGTTTTCTGCGCCGGTGGTGTTTTCGTAGAAGTAGCGCATTTCGTTAAAGATAAGCCCCCCGAACTGCCCCCTGAAGTTCACCGAAAGGTCGAGCTGCTTGTAGCTTGCCGCCATGTTAAACCCAAAGGTAGCAAAGGGCTGAGCGTTGCCCAAAATTTGCTTGTGGGCTTCGGTAGGTGTGGAGATATATCCTCCTGCGGGGGTGTAGAACATCCACGTCCCGTCGCTCTTGATGCCGAAGTACTTCCATCCGTAGAAGTTACCGATAGGCTCGCCCTCCTGCAGGCGCATCACGTTGACACCCGTTTCGCCGTCGCCGCTCGATATGGCGCCTACGTCGAGGTAGCCTGCGTTGTTGTCTGCATACTCGCCTCCGGTAATTTTGATAACCTTGTTGCTGTTTTTGGCCATCACCACTCCCACATTCCATGCGTAGTCTTTTTCTCTGAAGATGGCGTAGTTCAGCGCCAGCTCCACACCCATGTTGCGCAGCTGCCCGTAGTTGTCCCACTTGGTGCCGTAGGGGTAAGGTGGCATGGGCACGTTGTACTCCCAGAGCAGGTCAACGGTGTTGCGCAGGTATGCGTCAATAGTTCCCGACAGCCGCTTGTTGAGCATTGTGAAGTCAATACCCACGTTGTACTCATGCTTTTTCTCCCAGCGCAGGAACTCGTTTTCGTTCGAGAGGGCGCCCCAGGGCTTCACAAAAGCGCCGTCCATAAAGATTTCGCTTCCGGTTTGCCCCACGCGCATCAGGTAGAGGTAGTGGTCGGAGGGCATGTTGCCGGTAACGCCGTATCCGGCCCGCAGCTTGAGGTCGTTCAAAAATTCGAGGCTCTGCATGAAGTCCTCGTCGCTAATGCGCCAGCTCCCGCTCACGGCAGGGAAAATTCCCCAGCGGCCAAAGGTCGGGTCGGCCTTGGGGCCAAACTTCGACGAGCCTTCCATGCGGGCGCTGGCGTTGAGGTAGTACTTGTTGTTGTAGCTGTACAGCACGCGGGCAAAGAACGAGGACAGCTTGTCGGCGTAGCGCGAGCTGCCCATTGAGACCTTGTTGGGTTCTCCCGTTTGCACCCCGGAGCCAAGGCCGAGGTTGTTGTACGAAATTTGGTCTAAGGGAAAATCGGTATTTTTTACGTTGAACGCCATGTCCTCCGTATATTGGTACGATTGCCCCACAAAAGCCTGCAGGTTGTGGCTGCCAAAGCTGTTGACGTATTGCAGGGTATTTTCGATGACCTGCATTTGGCTTTTGGCCTCCGACTGCGTGGCCACTCCGTTCAGGCCGATTACCGACTTGAGGTAGCGGCTTTCGTACTTTCCGTTCCACACCGATTTTTGCTGCAGGGAGTAAAAGGTAGAAAACTGCAGGTGGTCGGTGAGGCTCAAGGCCGCACGGACGCTACCCAGCAGCACCTTATCGTTTTGGTTGTTGTCGGTTTCGTTGATTTTTGCCAGCGCGTTGTAGGAGTAGAAAGCGTTGGTTTCGTAGTATCCGTGGTATTTTTCGTGATCGGCGCTGTTGGAGCGCACCGGCATGGTTGGGTTGAGGCGGATAGCCTGATTGAACACGTCGTAGTCTGCCCAGCTGCGCTTGTTGGAGGTGTAGGAAAAATCGTACGACAGCTGCAGCTTGTTGTTCAGCGCCTTTTGGTCGGCGGCAAACCGTCCGTTGATTTCGCTGTAGTCCGATTTCAGGGCAACGCCCTGCATGCTCCGGTACCCCACCGAGGCGCGGTAGTTGAAGCTTTCGCTCCCGCCTGCCATCGAGAGGGCGTGGGTGTGGCTAACCGGCGTGCGGACAATTTCGTCCAACCACGTGGTGTTGCCTTCCAGGTCAACTCCCTTGCCGTTGTTCACCATGTACGTGCGGAACTCGTCGGCGTTGAGCACGCGCGGGCGCTTGGCAATAAATCCCGTAGCCACGTCGCCGCTGTACTCCACCACCGCTCTGCCCTTGCCGCTCTGCCCTGCGGCTTTACCGCGCTTGGTGGTAATCAGGATTACGCCGTGGTTGGCGCGCGTACCGTATATGGCGGCGGCAGAGCCGTCCTTGAGCACGTCAATAGATTCGATGTCGCCGGGCAAAACGGAGGCCATATCGCCACCCGGCACTCCGTCTATAATGTACAGCGGCGCGTCGTTGCCCTTGAGGCTGCCCACGCCGCGCAGCTGCACCTGATAGGAGTTCTGCGCGGGGTCGTCGCCGCCGTTTTTGATGATGGTCAGGCCGGCAACCTTGCCCTGTATTAGCCCCATGGGGTTAGACTGTATCCCCTTGTTGAAGTTCTCCTGCTTGATGCTGGCCACCGATCCGGTGAGCTCCTTCTTGGTTTGGGTGCCGTAGCCAATGACCACAACGTCGCTCAGCTCCGTTGTTTCTTCCGTCATCACTACTCTGGCGGCCACCTCGCCGGCCTTCACCGTGAGGGTAGTGTAGCCAATATAGCTGAATACTACATTGGAGTTGGCCGAGGTAACGTTCAGCGAAAATGCGCCGCTCGCATCGGTAGAAATACCTCTGGTAGTGCCGCGCTCTACAACGCTTACACCTATTAGCGGCTCTCCGGCCTCGTCAACCACGGTGCTGCTAACGCTATAACCTTCCTGCGCCGTAACTTTTATGGCGAAAGAAAGCAGCAGCATGGCTGCTGTAAATAGTTTTCGCGTAAATTTTCTGTTTTTCATATCATTGTTAAATTGTTTTGAATAATGCAGAATGATTTATAGGAAAAACTTGTTTCCGATTGCCAAAAGTACGAATATTAAAAATCAATTAAGCGATTTTTTTACAGCCAATTATGAGCAATTTTCCGCAAACGTTTGCGAAAACGTTTGCGGAAAAAATTATAAAACAAAATAAGAATATTTAACTTTTATCAGGACGGTAAAATTGAAGAAAATGGTGGGTGTAGCGAAAAGGATTTTTTCTTTTTTTCAGCTTGGATTAAAAAAATCTGTATTTTTGTACCAAAAGAATTTGACGTCTTTACTATAAAATGATAATCAAAATGCAATACAATATCAACCCCCGGAATTTAACAGGAACCCAGATTTACCTGCATGGGCAGGTATGCACATCTGCTGTACGTGTGCGCAAACATCACACACACACACACACACACACACACACACACACACACACACACACACACACACACACACACACACACACACACACACTGCTCAGCAAGTTACGTAATATATTATTTTTTTTCAATTTCCAACCACCCCCCGAATATTTTTTTACCGATGCATGGTAAAAAATATGCGGCGAGGGTGCTTGCCTGTTTGTTACGTAACGTACAAAGAGAATAGATTGTTAACCATACTAATTATATTTATATCGCTACTATATGAAATCGCAACATATTACCATCAAAGATATTGCAAACGAGCTAGGATTTTCGATATCCACCGTTTCGCGGGCGCTCAAAAATCATCCCGACATTAACCACGACACCAAAAAGCGGGTGCAGGAGCTTGCCGAGCACCTCCACTATACGCCTAACCCCATTGCGCTAAGCCTCAAAAACCGCAGCAGCGGCATCATTGGCGTTATTGTCCCCGAGGTGGTGCACCACTTTTTTGCCACCGTCATCTGCGGAATAGAGGAGGTGGCCGAGCGCAACGGGTACAGCCTGATGCTGGTGCAGAGCAGCGAGCAGCTGACCAAGGAGGTTACCGCCGTAACCAACATCGTCAGCGGCCGCGTGGACGGCGTGCTCGCCTCCGTCTCCAAGCAAACCAACTCCTACGGGCACTTCCAGAAGCTGATAGATACGAGCATCCCGCTGGTGTTCTTCGACCGGGTAGCCGATACGGTCGATACCATGCACGTAACGGTAACCGACTTTGCAGGCGCCTACGAGGCCACAAAGCACCTGGCGGAGCAGGGATGCCGGAATATAGTACACTTCTACGGGCCGCAAAACCGGACTATTTTCCAAAACCGCCTCAACGGCTACCGGCAAGCGCTGGAGGATGCAGGGCTGCCGGTTTTGCCCCACCTGATTATTGAGGCCGACAGCATGGACGGGGGCAAGCGCCAAACGGAGCTGCTGGTACGGCAGGGAGTAGCGTTTGACGCCATTTTTGCCGTCAACGACTTTACGGCGGCCGGCGCCATGCTGGCGCTGAAAAAGGCAAAGCTGGCAATACCGCAGGACGTGGCGGTGGTGGGGTTTGCCGACGAGAGCATTACCCAAATGCTGGAGCCAAACCTCAGCAGCGTACACCAGCCGGGCTTCGAAATGGGGCAGCAGGCAATGGAGCTCCTCCTGAAGCAAATAAACTCGGACGAAAAGCTGCCCTCCGAGCACATCGTGCTCAACACAACAATGGTGGTGAGGGAAAGCTCGCTGAGAAGGTGAGGTTGTACCCTCAAAAACCTTATTTTCACAAGGCTAACCTTAGTGCGGAAATCCGAAAAAGATTGCTACCTTTGTGCGCCTGTTTCACCGCCGTAAAGCGGAGTGATGTGCAGCGGAAAAGCGTAATCTCACCAAAAAACATAAACTGTAAAAGTAATGATAACAACCGAGCAAGCCAAAGAGCTGGCTAAGCGCGAGCAGGCGCTATGGAGGCATCTTTGACGTCGAAAGAAAGCAGCTGCAATTAGAGGAGGAAGAGGGCAAAACGCACGACCCTGCCTTTTGGGACGACGCCAAAAAAGCCGAGCAGCAGCTCAAACTGGTATCGGGGATTAAGGCGTGGATTGCTTTGTACAATTCCGTAAAGCGGGAGGTTGATGATTTGGGCGTGCTGCTCGAATTTGCAAAAACAGACGAGGCCTCCGACAGCGACGTGGAGCAGCAGTACGCCAAGGCGCTCCACGCTATTGAGGAGCTGGAAATGCGCAACATGCTGCGCAGCGAGGAGGATAAGCTGGGCGCAATCCTCAAAATCAACTCCGGCGCCGGCGGCACAGAAAGCCTCGACTGGGCGCAAATGCTCATGCGAATGTACCTGCGCTGGGCTGAAATTAACGGCTACCAAACCAAAATTTCCGATTTGCAGGATGGTGAAGAAGCAGGCGTGAAGTCCGCCACCGTTGAGATTACGGGCGAGTACGCCTACGGATTTCTCAAAAGCGAAAACGGCGTGCACCGGTTAGTGCGCATATCGCCGTTCAACGCGCAGGGCAAGCGCCAAACCACGTTTGCCTCGGTTTTTGTTTCGCCCGCCGTTGACGACACCATCGAAATTGTAGTAAACCAGGGCGACATAAAGTGGGATACCTACCGCTCGAGCGGCGCCGGCGGGCAGAACGTCAACAAGGTAGAAACCGGCGTACGGCTCTACCACACCCCCTCGGGAATTGTGGTAGAAAACACCGAAACGCGCTCGCAGCTGCAAAACAAGGAAAATGCCATGCGGATACTCCGGTCGCAGCTCTACGAGCTCGAGCTGCGCAAGCGCCGCGAAACGCAGGACGAAATCGAGGGGAAAAAGAAAAAAATTGAGTGGGGGTCACAAATCCGCAGCTACGTTTTGCACCCCTACAAGATGGTCAAAGACCACCGCTCCGGACACGAAACCTCCAACGCTCAGGCGGTACTCGACGGCGAGCTGCAGGACTTTATCAAGGCCTACCTCATGCAGCAGGGTGCTGCCGAAGGCTGACAGATATCAACTTTCAGCGAACCAAATGCTTATGGGGATTCCTAAAAACTTTCCAAAATGAGGTAATTAAGGTTAATGCACGGCAATTGATTTTTTTAGGAGTTCCCTTATCAAAGCATAATTCACCCGCAGGATGCAGAACGGTGACAATTTGTCATAAATGTCCTCTCTGGCAGGATACTTGTTGGATTAAAAGCGTAAAATTTCTTTCGCCGCATTTTCACCGCATTTTCACCGCATTTTGCGGCGAAAGGGTGTGCATTTCAAAAGATGCATCCTTGCGGGATTATTTAAAGCGACAATTTGAAATGCACCCGCGAAAAGTAACCTTTGTAGAATTTTGAATTTTTGAACGTTAACCCCAATGAGTAAAGAGAAAGATGTTTGCTGCGGCAAAGATGAAGGCTGCCAAAATGGCGTAAATCAGCAGGCTGCCGAGGAGCAAAATAGCGAAAGCTGCGCTTGCGAAAAGGAAAAAATAGCAGCAGCAATCGCTGCCGAAGGCACTCCCAAAGACGCTCCCAAAGAGCTTACCCCGGAAGAAAAGTGCGCAGAGGCGCAGGATAAATATTTGCGCTTGGTGGCAGAGTTTGACAACTACCGCAAGCGCACAGCCCGCGAGCGCATGGAGCTGATACACTCGGCAAGCGAAGACACCATCAAGGGGCTGCTGCCCGTTGTTGACGATTTTGAGCGCGCCGTTAAGGCGTCGGCAACGTCGGAGGATGTGGTGGCGCTGCGCGAAGGCGTTGAGCTTATCCTGCAAAAGCTGATGACCTACCTCGAAACCAAAGGGCTAAAGCCAATCGAAACGCCGGCAGGTACCGACTTCGATACGGACTTGCACGACGCGGTGACCAAATTTCCGACGCCCGACGAGTCGCAGAAAAACAAAATCATCGATACCGTACAGGCAGGCTACAAGCTCTACGATAAGGTTATCCGCTACGCAAAGGTGGTAGTGGGAGAGTAAACCTTGCGCAGCCCAGCGGCTTCAAAAAAATCCAAAATACCCAAAGCAGTAAATTAAGTAAAGAGCAATGCCAGCAAAGCGAGATTACTACGAAGTTCTTGGCGTGAGCAAGAGCGCCTCCGCCGAAGAAATCAAAAAAGCATACCGCAAAAAAGCTATCGAATTCCACCCCGACAAAAACCCCGGCAACAAGGAGGCAGAGGAGAAGTTCAAGGAGGCGGCAGAAGCGTACGACGTGCTGAGCACGCCCGAAAAGCGCCAGCGCTACGACCGGTTGGGACACGCCGGCGTGGGGGCCGGCAGCGGCGGATCGTACGGCTTTTCGATGGACGATATTTTCTCCAACTTTGGAGATATTTTTGGGAGCGCTTTTAGCGGCAGCGCCCGCTTTAGCACCTTTGGCGGATTTGGCGGCGGACGCCAGGCGCAGGCTGCAACCAGCTACGGCTCGGACATCCGTGTGCGCGTAAAGCTTTCGCTAAAAGACGTTGCGCACGGCGTGGAGAAAAAGCTGAAGATTAGAAAAATGACGCCCTGTAGCGCCTGCCACGGCAGCGGCGCCAAGGATAAAAACTCAACGGCAGCGTGCCCCACCTGCCACGGAGCGGGGCACGTTTCGCACGTGGTGAATACCATGCTGGGGCGTATGCAAACCTCCGCCGTTTGCCCAAAGTGCCACGGCGAGGGGAGAATCATTACCGCGCCCTGCGCCGCTTGTAGCGGCAACGGAATTGTGCCGCGTGAGGAGGAAATATCGTTCAGAATACCGCCGGGAATGTACGAGGGCATGCAGCTCAACGTGAGCGGCAAGGGCAACGCCGCGCGCCGCGGCGGAGAAAACGGCGACCTGCTCGTGGTCATAGAGGAGGAAAAAAACGAAGACCTCATTCGCGACGGCAGCAACCTTGTGCACAACCTGTTCATCAGCGTATCGGAGGCGGCGCTGGGCGCCAGCGTAGAGGTGCCCACGGTGGACGGAAAGGCAAAGATTGCCATTAAGCCGGGTACGCAGCCCGGCTCTATCCTGCGCCTTAGCGGCAAGGGGCTGCCGGTGGTCAACCGCTACGGAACGGGCGACTTGCTGGTATACGTAAACGTCTGGATCCCCAAAAACTTAGACAGGGATGAGAAAAAAACCTTGGAGAAGCTGCTGACCTCCGAAAACTTCAAGCCCAACCCCGACGCCAGCGAAAAAAACTTTATGGACAGATTACGGAAAATGTTCCAGTAAAACCTACCGATTGGATAGTACGGCAAAACGTATTACCTTTGCAGCGTAATTGCTAACAACGCTACTGAGAAATGAGTCCAACATTCAAAAACAAAGATGGTTATAAATTCTTCGTTTGGTCAAATGAGGAGAATCGTATCCATGTGCACGTTAATAAAGGGAATAGTAACGCAAAGGTGTGGATGGAGCCGGAGATTGAAATTTCTGAAAATAAAGGGTTTTCAAAAAAGGAACTAAGTGTAATACTAAAAACCGTAAAAGAAAATGAAATCGAATTTAAAGCAAAATATAGAGCGCACATCGGTTAGCGTTAGGTCTGTTATGCCCGACGGCATATTTCTATCGGTGCTTGGCAACGATTACTACGTATCATACGACAGGCTTCCTTGGTTTAGAAACGCCAAATTATGCGATGTCTTCAACGTCGAAATGTGCTGCGGCAATGAAGGTATCCGCTGGGATGCGCTGGATGTAGATTTGGAGGTAGAAAGCCTGAAGCATCCGGAGCAGTACCCGCTGATTATGAAGCGAACAGCAAGCGAAATCCTGTAGCGCTGCGTCAATAAAGCAGGAATTGAAAAATATGGACAGTAGCAGAAAAAAAGCAATAGTCATTGGCGCAACTTCCGGAATAGGCAGGGGGCTTGCCGAAATTCTTGCCCATAACGGCTACTTGGTTGGCATTACAGGGCGCAGGGCCGAAAAGCTCGCAGAGCTGAAAGCGCAGCAGCCCGATTCGTTCTGCATCATGCCATTTGATGTTTGCGATACAAACTCTGCTGCACAAAATTTGGAAAAGCTGGTAGCCGAGCTTGGCGGCTTAGACTTGCTCGTAATCAATTCGGGGACAGGGCACAGAAATCCTACGCTTGATTTTGAGAAGGAGCGCGACGCCATTGATGTAAACGTTACAGGATTTACCCGCGTTGCCGGTTGGGCGTTTTCCTTTTTTGCAGAGCAAAAAAGCGGACATCTGGCAGCCGTAAGCTCCATTGCGGGCATTCGCGGAAATCGCTATGCGCCCGCCTACAGCGCTACAAAAGCGTTTCAAATCAACTATTTGGAAAGCTTGCGCGCAAAAGCAAAAAAAGAAGGCTTGCCGATTACGGTTACCGACATTCGTCCGGGTTTTGTAGATACGGCAATGGCGCAGGGCGATAGCTTATTCTGGGTTGCGCCTGTCAAAAAGGCAACCGCGCAAATCTACAAAGCCATAAAAGCAAAAAGGCAAGTTGCCTACGTTACCAAGCGCTGGCGATACGTCGCAATAGTTCTGAAAATAATGCCCAAATACCTGTTTACCAGAATTTAAAAAAAATGAAAGGAATAATTCTTGCCGGCGGCAGCGCAACGCGCCTTCACCCGCTATCCAAGGCTATCTCGAAGCAAATCATGCCGGTATACGATAAGCCTATGGTTTACTACCCGCTGTCCACGCTTATGCTGGCAAATATCCGCGAAGTGCTTATTATTTCTACTCCCCGCGACCTGCCCGTGTTCAGGGAGCTGCTTGGCACAGGCGAAGAGCTGGGGATGAAGTTCGATTACGTGGTGCAGGAAAAACCCAACGGCCTTGCGCAGGCTTTTGTGCTGGGAGAGCAATTTACAGGCGGCGACAAGGTTGCGCTCGTACTTGGAGATAACCTGTTTTACGGGCAGGGCTTCAGCGGTATGCTCAGGCGCGCGGCGGCTGTCGAAAAAGGCGCCTGCATTTTTGGCTACGCCGTAAAGGACCCGCGCGCCTACGGCGTGGTGGAGTTTGCGCCCGACGGCAGGGCGCTGTCGCTGGAGGAAAAGCCGCAGCAGCCAAAATCGGAGTACGCTGTCCCCGGCCTGTACTTTTACGACAACACGGTGGTGCAGCGCGCAAAGGATTTGCAGCCTTCGGCGCGGGGCGAGTACGAGATTACAGACCTCAACAAGGCATACCTGCAGGAGGGAATGTTGACGGTGGAAGTTTTTGGCAGAGGATTTGCATGGCTTGATACCGGTAGCTGCGACAGCCTTTTGGAAGCCTCAAACTTTGTAGCGACAGTACAAAAACGGCAGGGATTTTACATTTCGTGCATCGAAGAGATAGCATGGCGCAACGGCTGGATAAGCAGCGAGCACCTCAAAATGCTGGGCGCTAAGCTGGATAAAACCGAATACGGCAAATACCTGCTGGATTTGGTAAGGTAGCGGCTAAAGAATAAAAAAATTACTTATTTAAGCCTATATCGTTCAAGTACATATCGCGTAGTGGGATGCTCAATACAAAGCAAATATCGCTCAAAGAGATGTCGTATTTAACCCAACTTGGCAATCATGTTGATGTAACTATCATGTAGCCAGCTGCATATATTTTCAGTATTTCATTTATGGGGGACTACGGCTTTTTTTCTCATCTGCGGATTTGACTGTTTAA
>JAISAC010000159.1 GCA_031266935.1 Prevotellaceae bacterium | reverse complement strand
TTTATTAACCGTATGCTTTAGCATACGGAGCGGAGATGCGCCGGAGATGCGCGGATGCTCGCTTGTCCGGGCAGTCCCGCAGAGCCTGCCCCGAGCGTAGCCGAGGGGGACGACACTTTTATATCCGTTATATGTTATTTATTTCTTATCCCTAAAGCGCTTTAAGGTGCAAATTGGCCTGTAATTTTCTACAGCCCCAGCACGTACCTCAGGCTGAAGCCAAACGAGATGTTTTCTGTATTTACGGCCGAAACGTAGGGGTTGTTTTCCGTCCAGTCGAAGAACAGGCGGAAGGTGAGGTCTTTCATCACCGCGTAGTCGCCGGTAAACTTTATGGCCATGTTGCGCCGCCCGTCGGTGATTTGGTGCGTATCTTCGGCGAGCTTGCGGATGAGGTTTTTGTCGTTGCGGTAGGTGTAGTCGGCGCGGAGCGCTAGCGAGGTGGTGGCGCTCTGCTTGTCGCTGAAGCGAAAAATCTGCGGCACCCCGGCAAGGGTGTAGCCGGCGCCTGCGGCGCCTTCCCATGCGTTGTTTTCTATAATCTGGTTGTTGGTCATGCTGAGGTCAACCCGCCGGTTTTTGCGCAGCTCCACGCGCGTTTGGATGCCGTTTTGCCACGCTACGTCGAGGCTGCCCAGCACTATCTGCTCGTTGAGGCTGACGGTGGCAATGCTGTAGGGGGAGTAAAAGTCGCCCTGAGCGTCTTTTTCGCCGGGCTTCTCCACGTAGTTGGTGTTGGTGGCAAAGGCGTTGATGCTGTACACAGAGCGGTAGGAGTGCGACAGCGTGGCCGACCTGACAAATGGCTTGAGCGCCGGTATGCGCGATAGCCCTGCGTAGGTAATGCGCCAGTTGGGCAGGGGTATTTTCGACAGGAAGTCGGCATAGTTGATGGTTTTGCTGTTGATGGGCTTTTTGAGGTATCCTGCCTCAAACGACGGAATGAGCACGTCCTGCGACAGCCCGCTGAAGCCTGCGGGGTATCGCCCGGCAACGCTGTCAACCGTGGGGAACGACGTGCTGCCGTAGCGCCGCTGCGCCAGCTCGTTGGCAACCGCTATGCGCGACTGGTTAAAGCGCGTGTAGGCGTCCGACTTGTAGTAGGTTTCGCTTGTGGGGTTTTCAAATGCCGTGAAAATAGAGATGGTGCTTATGCTGAACGACCCCATTTCGGTTGGCGTTGAGCGCCCGTTGTTGTTGATGTCGTACCACGTTCTGTTGTTGGCATGCGCCTGCGTTGCCGTGAGCTCTACGCGCAGGTCGCGGAACGGCTCAATGACGGCGTTCATGGAGAGGTTGGTCGCGGTGTTCATCGTAAAGGGGTTGATGAACGTGGTGTCGCCGATAATCCACCCGTTGCGGTAGGCGCGCGTGAGCATGTACTCGGTTGACGTGCCGTAAAAGTTACCCCAGAAATCTTCGCTCTGCGACCCCGCCACAAAATCCCACCCCGGCGCGTTGAAGCGGTAGCGCTCGTCCTGCCCCAGCAAGGTGGTTTGGGGAGTGTAGCCGGGCAGCATGGTTTCGCCGCCCCGCGTGTAAACAACGTTGACGCTGCGCAGCATCATCAGCGTGCGCGCCGAGAACTTACCCACGTACACCAGCGGATTTTCGGAAACAGGGACTTTTCCGGTAACTACCACCCTTACGTTCTTCAGGCTTTCCGTCGACCGGATGTTGATGCTTCTGCTGTCAACCGTTTCCATATCCACCTTTACGGCCTTTCCGGTTTCGTCGAATACCTGCACCTTAATGCCCGTTGCGTTTTTCAGGTTATGCCTTACGGTGCGCCTGCTGCCGCCAATGAGGTTAACGTTGCTCTGCTCAAAGGTGGCGTCCTTCGTTTCCTTCTTTTTGGTTGCCCGCCCGTCCATCTCCTGATTAATGTTTTTGAGCAGGTTTGACTTGTTGTACAGGGTAACGAGGTTGAACGTGCCGTTGAGCTGAAACTGGTTGGAGTTGCGCGCCGTATTTCCCACGTAGGGCATATCGGCGCCGCTGCTGGCCACCTGCGGAGCGTCCCATGCGTACGTTGCCCGGTAGGCGGACGTTATGGTTACCCAGCTGAAAATGGGCAGCTTGTTGATGGGCAGAGTGTAGCCAAGGGAGAACTCGTGGTTGTAGTGCGTATTGCGCCACGAGTTGTTAGCGGGAATGGTGTCGGATTCGTTCCCTGTTGAAATCTCCCGCCGCGACAGGTTGTTGGCGCTAAAGGTGAACTTGAGCGCGCGGGTAATATCCCACCCCAGCGTATAGTTGCGGTTGTTGACCTGCTCGCGGAAGATGATAGGGGTAATTTTTATGCCTTCGTAAAAGCTCCGCGCAATGTACTCGGTGTAGGTATCGGTGAGGTCGGTAGTAAAGCCGTACTGGTTGGGGTAGAGCGCAAGGTTGAAGTCGCGGATTATTTTCCACGAGTTGCCCTTCAGGGCAGCGCTCTTGGCAAGCGGTTCAAACACGTAGGGCTTAGTGCTGTACGCGTAGGCACCCATTATCCGCTGCTCCTTGCGGTAGTCGCGCTCGGTGTTTACGTTGCGCAGGAGCTCCTCGCGAAAGGCGTACCCCACGGTGAAGTTGGAAATATCGGCCGGGCCAAGCAGCTTTTCACCACTTCCCGCCACGCGGACATTGTTGAGGCCAAAATTTTTGCGCATGGTGTAGTCAATGGCCGTATTTCTCAGCTGCTCTCGCTCCTCGGGGCTTGCCCTGTCCAGCGCGTCTTGCAGCTTTACGTCGGGGTCAAACGGGTTGTAGAGGGGCACGATGTAGTTTTCGGCGAAGCCAAAGCTCAGCGGCAGCGTTACGCCCCACCCGGTAGGGAAAAATTTGCCCAGCTCAAAGTTGGTTGCTATGTCGTACTGGTAGGCATCTTCTTGCGCTCGGGTGAGGATGCGGCTGTCGAGGCTGCCGAAGCCCGCTTTTGACATGCTGCCGGCGAGCGATACGTTGGCAAAGTCGGCAAAGTTGGCGGCAATGCGCATGTTGGCCGCCCATCCGCCCTCCTCGTTGAAGTTGGTAAAGCGCAGCTCGTTTACCCACACAATGCCGTCCTTGGGCAAGCCGTCGTCCTGGCTCATCAGGCCTTTGTTTACGGGATTTTTTACGCCTATCATCAGCACGTGCACCTCGCCGAGGTTGGGGTTGCCCACCACGCGGACGGTATTTTTTCCGTGCGCCTTTTCGTATATCGAAGTAAGCGTCATGCCCGAGGCGGTGCGCAGGCGAGCGTTGCGCTCCAGCTTCAGGTCGGTGAAAACGCTGAGCGGAATATCCAGCTTGTTGTCCACCGGCCAAACCAGCTCGCGCTGGCCGTCGGTGTAGCGACCGTGGGGGGTGAGCTTCAGGGGGATTTCGTACTCGTAGTAGTTGTAGCGGTAGTCGCTGCCCACGCGAACAAACAGCGAGAGGTCGTTATCCCGGAGGCGCGACTCGTTGATTGCCTCGGCGTGCACGTCCATTATCAGGCGGCGGAACTGCCGCATGTCGAGGGTAGTATTTTTGTACGTTGCCCGCGCGTCGCCGTCGGCAAGGTTGCTTATGGTGAGCATCATCGACTGCTCGTTGCGCTGCACCTGCTGGTTGGTGGTGTTGTCCACAATGCGGCTAATGCCCGGCGGCAGCAGGTAGTTAATGGGGTAGCGGTCGGAGTTTTCCTCTATGCTCACCGCCGAAATGTCAATGGAGCCTGTTCTCGTTTCGGGTTGCGCCAGCCCCTCCTGAGTTTCGAGCAGCGAGTAGCTGTACTTGCGCCACTCGCCCCGCACTAAGTCCAGCTTTGCAAACCGGCAAACTACGGTGGTGTCAAATCCGGTGAGGAACATGCGGATGAAGCGCATTGACTTGAAATCTTCGATGTTGTTGAACGGCTTACCGTCAACCACCGGAATTTTGAACTGGTACCAGTGCGCTGTTTGGTACGCGCCGTAGTCGGGGTCGCTCATCTCCACGGTGCGCACGTCGGTAATGTAGTTTTGGCCTACCTTGTCGGGGCTAATGGCGTCGGGCGTCAGGTCGATGTAGTACTCGTAGTAGCTTTCCAGCTCGTTGAGCGTGTTGTCCTGATTTATATCCTCCGTGTTGGGCATGGTGGTAGCCGACGTTGACAGCCCGCCCGACGCTACGGGAGAGTTGCCTTCGGGGTTGTTGTACTTTTTGTAGCGCGTAAGGATATCCATTCGCTGCGCGTCGTAGTCCGAGCCGCGGTAGTAGTGGTACAGGTCGTTCGAGGGGTCGTTCTCAAAAATCGGCATGGCGTCTTCGCTCAGAATACCTCTAATATGGCTCAGGTATTGGTATTTGCGATCAAAGAAAACGCGCGCCTGCTCGGAGTTCATCCCGTCGTACCCCACATCCTGTATGGCGCGGGCGGCCTCGTTGTTGTCGAATGTGTTGACCAGCGACTGCACCCTGGGCACGTATCCCCACGGCGTTTCTTCTACCAGCGTAGTATCGTAGGGGTACGGAAGCCCGTTTTCGAACGATTTGCGGGTATCCTTCAGCACATCTTCCGACACGTCGCCAAGGTTGAAGTATAGCCGCCCGTTGCTGTACCGGCTTCTGCTGCCCGACGTGCGGGAGTAGATAAACGGGTCGAGCATCCAGAACTCAATGTATTCGATGTTGGACGTTTCAAAATCGGTGATGGGCAGCGCGCGCATCATGGCGCCAAAGTTGGTGCCGGGCGTTTTCAGCGAGCCGTTGGGCCTTAGCCCCTTGTTGGGGAACTGCCCGTCGCTCTCAAAGTCGATGTAGTTGTACGGCCCGCGCTCGTTGGGGTAGTAGGCCACGTTGAGCACGGATATTTTGGCGTCCACGCCTATTATGAGGTCTTTTTTGGGAAAAATTTCTTTCTCGTCAATTTCGCGGACGTAGTGATTTTTGCAGTACAGCCTTTGGTTGTCCCGCATGTAGGTTGGCGTTGCCGAAATGTTGCGCAGAAACAGGGGGTCTATTGCGTACCATGCCAGCAGGGAGCGGTAGTAGCCGCTGCTGAGCGGCCTGTCGCCGAGGGTGGTAGGCCTCCCGCCGGGGAAGTGCCGCCCGCCGGCGCCGTTCACCTCCTCCGGCGTGCTGCCCAGCGCCCACGAGGTGTACTGCTTGAGGTCGATGGTCATTTTGCTTGCCTCAAAGTCGTCTATGTAGGTTGTTCCCGATTTCCCGATGGCGCTGGAGTGCCCCGGCAGCAGCTGCGCAAATTCGCCCTCCAGCGTTACCCGCGACGGCGCTTTGGTTTCGATGAGCGGAATGGCGTCCACCATTTTGGTGAGCAGGTTGACCTCCCTGCTGTACGAGCCGTTAAGCCCCCAAATGGTGTTCGATATAGGCTCGTCGCCGTAGGTTACCTTTTGCGTAAGCGGGCGCTCCGACAGGTGGAGAATGGTAGCCCCCAGCCGGAAGTCCTTTGAGAATTGGTACTTGAGGTTGGTGCCCAGCAGCGTTTTTTTGACAAACGAAAACATCTCCATGCTCTCCATCGAAACTTGCAGCGGCACGTTGGAGCCCAAGTAAACGGGGTTGATGATTTGTACGCGCCCGAGCGTGTAGTTCACCGTGTAGTCAACGTTCTCTATCAGCTTAATGCCGCCGGCGGTAACCACCACCGAGCCTTCGGGAATATCGGTAGCGTTGAGCATGATTTCGGAGCCGGAGGTGGACTTGTACGATCCGGTAAGGCGAAACTTGTTTTTGTCGGCAAACTGGCGAGCTTTCACCAGCGTCGAGTCGTAAAGCTCGTTGTAGGTGTATTTGCTGGCGGCAGGGTAGCCTATTTTTGCGCCGAGGTCGCGGCCAAACGGCTCCAGCACCGGAAATATTATCCGCCCGCCGGTGGACGTTACCGTAATGCCCTCCACGTAGTCAAAGCGCCCGTCGGGGTAGCGGTTGCCGGCGCTGTTCAGGTTGTCGAGGTTGAGCACCTGCAGCAGCGGCAGGTTTTTTGCGTTGCCCTCGGTGAGGTACGGAACGTTAGTCCCAACGGCGTCGTCGTGGTACATCACGTTGAAGATAAAGTTGTCGGAGCTTAGCTGGTAGGCTCCGAGCTCGTAAACGTTCTTCATCATCAGCGTCCACGTGTTGAAGCGCGGCGACAGGTTGCTCCCCTTGAGCATTTTGACAAATAGCGCCTTGGGAGCCGCCACGCCGTCGTCGTAAAATTCGCCTACGCGGTAGGTTCTGCCGCCCATAGTGTATTCAAACGCCACCGCCAGCACCTCGTCGGCGTTGAGCGGATAGTTAAGCGAAATGTAGCCCAGCTGAGGGTTGAAGCGGTAGTCGGTTTCGGGGGTAAGCCGCCGGGCGTTTTCTATCTTTTCAAAATCCTTCACCTGCTCAAGCCCCAGCGACTTCAGCGCGTCGTTGGCGGTGGACATGTTGCGCGCGGCCTCCCGATTTTTTATATCCTGGTACAGAATGTTGTTGTCGTTGTTGGGAGCGCCGGCGCCGCTGCCCAGCGCGTCGAGCGCAATGATGTTGCGCGAGCTCTCAAACCGGTTGTTGCGGTTGGTTATCCACACCTCGAGGCGGATGATGTTTATTCCGGACTGAATGATCGGAAGGTACTTGAGGGCGTCGTTGTATCGGTTGCGGAAGTAGTGCGCCAGGAAGAAGTGGCGGTTGGCGTCGTACTTGTCGGCGGCGATGTCGAACAGGGTCGTTTGGGCACCGCCCTTTACGTTGATGGTGGACGACTGCCCTTTTTGCTCCGAAATGATGCTCTCAATGGTCAGGTGTCCAAACTTGAGCTCGGTTTTCAAACCAAACAGGCTCTGGCTTCCGGTAATGAGCGACCCCGACAGCGGCAGGCTTACGTTGCCCGCCTCTATCTTTTGGACAATCTGGTCTTCGTCGCCTTGATAGTTAATCTTTATCAGGTCCTGGAAGTTGAAGGTGAGGTCGGTGCTGTTGACAAAGTTGATGTTAATGCGGTCGCCGATGGAGCCGGAGGCGTTGATTTGCATGTTTACCTTGAAGTCGAATGCGCCGTGCGACCGGTACTGCTCCGGAATGGTAGGGTTGTCCGTGCGCGTCCAGTTGTAGCCAAAAATGGCCTCCACCGCGCCCTGTATGTTGAACTTGATAAGGTCGCTGCCCAGCAGGTTCGAGACCAAGGCCGACTTTATCCGGATGTCGGGTATAAGCTTCGAGGTGCTCTCAACGCCCTGCGAAGCGTTGCTCATTTCGCTGCTGCGGCGGGTATTCCACGCCTCGCGCACGGAGTTGTCAAACTGGTAGCGGCGGTACTCCTCGCTGTTCATAACCTTCACCGGCGTTCCGTGCCGGTCTTGCTCCTTGCTGTAGAACGTGTACAGCCGGCTCCTGTCGTCGTAATCCACATCGTACGTATCCGACTCCTTCACAGCAGGCTCCCACCGGCGGTCGTCGCCGGAAGGTGCAGCTATGCTTTCCACTGCCGTTAGGGCAATGGCGGCTGTGAGAGAGAACGTTAATGAAATACGATAAGTGAGGCTCAAGGTAACTGCTATTTTTATTACTGCTTATTTTTATAATCGTTGTAAGGCGCTGCGTATCAACTCTTCCACGCTTTGTTTGTTATTCTGCTTAAATACAGCGTCCACCGCTTTTTCGGTTGTAGCCTTTGGGAATCCCAGCGCGAGCAAGGCGGCGGTAGCTTCCTTGCGCACGCTCTCTGCCGGTGCGGCTATCGAGCCACCTCCGGCAGCGGAGGCTTTAAGCGATTTCCCTTTCAGGTCAACCACTATGCGCTCGGCCGTTTTCAGGCCGATACCCTTAATGCTTTTGAGCACGTTGACGTCGCCAACCGCAATGGCGGTGGTGAGGTCGCCGCTGTTGAGCGACGAGAGCATAATCCGCGCCGTTGCCGCGCCCACGCCCGATACGCTGATGAGCATCCGGAACAGCTCGCGCTCGTCGGCGTCGGCAAAGCCGTAGAGCACGTGGGCATCGTCGCGCACCTGCTGGTGCAGGTAGAGCTGCACCTCGCTGCTGTCGGTGAGCTGCGTGTACGTTTGCAGCGAGATGTTAATGAAGTAGCCTATACCGCCCGCCTCCACTACAGCGTAGGCTGGCGTGAGCGTTGCCAATGCGCCTTTTATATATTCGTACATTTACGCAGTTTGAAAATTTTGAATTCTGAATTTTGAATTTTGAATTTTTGAAGCCATTGCTATTTTTCCATTTCCAGCTTTGTGACCGGAAGCGGGTTCTTGGACAGCTCGTTGTACTCCTTGCGGCGCTTGTAGGCATCGCAGGCTAAGTACAGCGCGGTGCGGAACGAATCGGGCGACGCCTTGTCCTTGCCCGCTATGTCGTAAGCGGCGCCGTGGGTAGGAGAGGTGCGCACTATGGGCAGCCCGCAGGTGTAGGTTACGCTTGCGCCGGACGATAGCGCCCTGAAGGGAGCAAGCCCCTGGTCGTGGTACATGGCGAGCACTGCGTCAAAGCGAGAGGCGCAGTTTTGGCCAAAAAAACCGTCCGAGGCGTACGGGCCAAAGGCCAAAATTTTGTTCTTGATGGCCTCCTCCACCGCGGGGATGATAATCTCCACCTCCTCCGAGCCAAGCTGCCCGCTGTCGCCGGCGTGCGGGTTGAGGCCAAGCACCGCTATGCGGGGCTTGGGTATCAAAAAGTCTTTTCTTAGCGTAGCGTCGAGCAGCTGCAGGTGACCGGCTATGAGATCTTTGGTAACTGCTGCCGGAACTTGCGACAGCGGAATATGCCTTGTAGCAATCGCCAGGCGAACGGTGCTGTTGACGTGCAGCGAAAGATGTTGTTTGGCCTCAAAAGCGTCGGCCAAAAAATCGGCATGTCCCGGAAATGTATAGCCCGTAGAGGGAATCGCCTGCTTCCTGAAGGGCGATGTTACCAGAACTTGAATTTTTCCGCTTTTCAGGTCGCGAACGGCAGCGTTGAGCGCCGCCAGCGCTCCCTTGCCCGACATCTCCGAGGATTTGCCAAGCTCCACCTTTACCTCGTCGTCCATGACGTTGATAATGTTCGCGCGCTTGGTGTTTGCGTCGTCGGCCGAGCGGATAATGTTGAAGTTGAAGTTGTCCACCCCGCTCATCGTTTTACGGTAAAAGGCGCCTACTTTGGGCGAGCCGTACACGATAGGCGTACACATCTCCATTACGCGGCTGTCAATAAGTGTTTTGATAATTACCTCATAGCCAATGCCGTTGATGTCGCCTTGGGTGATGCCAACTTTGATTTTAGGTTCTGCCATACTGTTGTGTTATGTTTTTCGTTGTAAACTGCGAGTAGCAAAAATACCAAAAATAGCCGCGTGGAGCATTATGTGCCTGTTAAATAAGTTTACGCCTCGGCGAAAACAGCGGTATGCTTCGCCTGCTTTACCGCTCAACCCGCTGCTTGGTCGAGTACAGCGATCAAGCCCCCTCTCCGAGCAAAGGCCAGCGCTGTACTTTACCAAGCCTGCAGTAACCTCCGGCGCTTTGCAAATATTTTGCGCAAAGCCGCGTTGCGGCGCAAAAAAAGCCGACGATTTATCTGCGGTACGCCGGAAAGCTGCTTAATATCAAGGCCGTTTTGTAAGATTGTTGGCCAAGCTGCCGGTTACTCCCGTAGGGCTTTTTTCTACCCCAAAGGAACCACATTAATACCTATAAATCAAATATTTGGCCAAATTTAACACTTGGCAAAGCCATGCAAGACCAAAATAGGCGAAGGGTTTTGGTTGCTGGAAGCCTTAATTTGCTTATTTTTGTGCCCAATTTCATCACAATTGTCCGAATAAAGTAGTTAAAACATATAAAGTAAAAAAAACATAATCTGTACACAACATGGCACAAGAATCACAGCACATGCAGCCCGGCAGCGCTCCGGCGCAGGCCTTTGGGTTTGCCACCAGAGCCGTTCACGCGGGCGAGGAGGTTGACCTTAGAGAAGGGGCTACCGGCGAGGTGGTGGCCGCCATACACTTAGCCACCACCTACGCTCGCAGAAAAGTAGCCGAGCCGGGGCGCTACGAGTACGTCCGCCTGCAAAATCCCACCCGCGAAGCGCTGGAGCTAAAGCTGGCCTCGCTGGAAAACGCGCAGTACGGCCTGGCCTTCAGCTCCGGGCTGGCGGCCGAAACAACCCTCCTGCTGGCGCTGCTCAAGGCGGGCGACCACATTGTTGCCTTTGACGATTTGTACGGCGGCACCAGGCGCCTGTTCGAGCAAATATTTGCGAATTTTGGTATCGAAGCATCGTACGTTGACGCCACCAACGCGCAGCTGGTAGAAAACGCGCTAAAGCCGGCTACCAAAATGGTGTGGATAGAATCGCCCACCAACCCCCTGCTCAAGCTGGCCGACATCCGCGCTATTGCAGAAATAACCCGCCGGCGCGGGGTCGCTTTGGTGGTGGACAATACCTTTCTGTCGCCCTGCCTCCAACGACCGCTGGACCTGGGCGCCGACGTGGTGGTGCACAGCCTTACCAAGTACCTCGGCGGGCACAGCGATGTGCTGGGGGGCGCGCTGCTGCTCAATGACAAGCAGCTCTACGAGCGGCTGCAGTTCAACCAGAACTCCACGGGCGCAGTGCTCCCCCCCTTCGACTCGTACCTCACGCTGCGGGGGCTTAAGACGCTGGCGCTGCGCATGGAGCAGCACGGCAAGAACGCGCTGGCGGTAGCGCGCTACCTCGAAAAGCATCCCCGGGTGAGCCGCGTGCTCTACCCTGGCTTGGAGAGCCACCCGCAGCATGCGCTGGCAAAGGCGCAGGCAAGCGGCTTTGGCGGGGTGCTCTCGTTCGACGTAAAGGGTACGGTGGCCGATGCCGAAAACTTTTTGGAGCGCCTGCGGCTATTCACGCTGGCCGAAAGCTTGGGCGGCGTGGAGTCGCTCATTGAGCTGCCCGCGCAGATGACGCACGTATCGGTAGAAAAAGCCGAGCGCGAAAAAATCGGCATCACCGACACCCTGATCCGCGTATCGGTAGGCATAGAGGACGTGTCCGACCTGATTGCCGACTTGGAGCAGGCGCTGGGATAAGCTTACGGAGTTATATGCTTCGTGCGGTTTAAAATTATGATATGAAGCGAGCATCAAGAATCCGGTTCCGGATTGCTGTCTTCATCTCACAATTTTAAGCCGCGTGAAGCATAGCAGAAGCGTTACCCTCAAATTTCGCACGTTTGTCCTGCTGGCGTTGCGGGTAGAGCGGAATATTTTGCGTATATTTGCGGGAGAGTAATTTAGGGGTATGCCAAAAAAATTTGAATACTTCGGTTTGGTGTTTTATTTTTACTGTAAAAAAGGTTGCCATGAGCATTTTTAATGATATTATTAGCATTAATCCCGAAAAGCGATTCGGAAAACCCTGCGTGAGGGACACCCGCATCACGGTTTACGATGTGCTGGGGTGGCTATCGGCAGATATGACATGCGATGACATTATCGCCGACTTCCCTGAGCTGACACGGCAAGATATTCTTGCCTGCCTTGCCTTTGCCGCACGGAGAGAGCGTACCCTGCAATACGCCTGAAATGAAGCTGCTGTTCGACCAGAATATTTCGTTTCGTATCCTGCGGTTGCTGCCGGAGAATTTTGTCGATTGCCGACAGGTTCGCTCTGTGGGGCTGACTGGCTGTAGCGACATGGAAATATGGCGATTTGCACAGAAAAACGGTTTTGCTGTCGTAACTTTTGATGCCGATTTTTTCGACATCTCCGTACTCCGAGGATTTCCTCCCAAAATCGTTTGGCTGCGTACCGGAAATTTGGCTACCTCCGAAATTGCCGAGCGTATCCTGCTCAACGCTTCAAATATCGCTTCCTTTATTGATAATCCCGACCAAAGTTGTCTGGAGATTTTTTAATCAAACCAAAAAGTGATGAAGGCGGTAGAAAAGTTTTGGTTCGACCACGACCGGATATTTATCCAAACAGCAGGGGGGGGGAAGTGCAAAGCCAGCCGCTGCGTTTTTTTCCCCGCCTGCGCAGCTCCGGCGACAGCCAACGCGCCAAATGGAGCGAATCGCCTTTCGGTATTCATTGGGACGGCATAGATGAAGACGTCAGCTTTGAGACCTTTACATGGCCGGATACCAACCCGCAAACCCTTTACGATAACGTCTAACCCTCATCCGACCAAAGTTAACCACGCTGCCCGCCTTGTGTGGGTGGCGTGGGTGCATTTCAAATTGTCGCTTTTGCTCATTCCGTAGGAATGAATCGCTCGGTAGAAAAGGCAACGTTCCAGTGGTTGTCGGCATCCCGTAGGGTGGGGTGTCAAAAATTAGGGTACAATTTTTTAAATTTACGTTCATTATTTGTTGTTCGTCATGTCTCTTATATGAGGACAATGTTGGCAGAAAATTGCATGTTGGTTGATGTCGG
>JAISAC010000189.1 GCA_031266935.1 Prevotellaceae bacterium | reverse complement strand
TGCGGGACTGCTCGTTGTAGAGACGTGGCGCGCCGCGTCTCTACGCAGGTATGCTGCAATCCGTATGCTGCAAACCCCGCAGGGGTGACACGCTATTAACCGTATGCTTCAGCATACGGAGGCATACAATCCGTTGATGTGTACGCTTCCTACGGCGCGTCCCGAGGGGTCGTTCAGGTTGCGGAAAGAGGCATCCCACGCCAGCGCCTCGGGGGTGCTGCATGCAACAGAGGGCACAGAGGGCACGGTTTGCGCCGCCGCCTGCGACGGAAAATGCTCCTCAAAAATGGAGCGGTAGTAGTACTCCTCCTTGTTCTGCGGCGGGTTGACCGGAAAGCGCTCGGCGCTGCGGCTCATCTTTTCGTCGGAAATGGCCCCTGCCGTGATTTTTTTCAGGCTGTCAATCCACCCGTACCCTACGCCGTCGGAGAACTGCTCTTTTTGCCGCCACGCTACGCTCTGGGGCAGGAGGTCTTCGCAGGCCTTGCGCAAAATCCACTTCTCCATCCTTCCGTCCTTTGCCATTTTATCTTCGGGGTTGAGCCGCATGGCAACGTCTAAAAATTCCTTGTCGAGGAAAGGTACGCGCCCCTCTACCCCCCACGCCGCAAGAGATTTGTTGGCTCGCAGGCAGTCGTAGAGGTAGAGCTTGCCCAGCTTTCGCACGGTTTCTTCGTGCAGCGCCTGCGCGCTGGGCGCTTTGTGAAAGTAGAGGTAGCCGCCAAAAATTTCGTCGGCGCCTTCGCCCGAGAGCACCATCTTAATCCCCATTGATTTGATTACCCGCGACAGCAGATACATCGGCGTTGAGGCGCGAACCGTAGTAACATCGTAGGTTTCGAGGTAGTAAATCACATCCCGTATGGCGTCCAAGCCCTCCTGAATGGTGTAGTGAATTTCGTGATGAACGGTGCTAATGTGGTCGGCAACGCAGCGGGCAGCAATCAGGTCGGGTGCGCCCTCCAAGCCTACGGCAAAGGAGTGAAGCTGCGGCCACCACGCTGCGTTCTTGCCGTCGGTCTCGATGCGGCGGGAGGCAAATTTTTTGGCAATAGCCGAAATAATTGACGAGTCCAGCCCTCCGGAAAGCAGCACCCCGTAAGGCACATCCGACATGAGCTGGCGCTGCACGGCGCTCTCGAGCGCAGCCCGCAGCGCGGCAGCGTCCGACGTGCTGTCCTTCACCTCGTCAAACAGCTCCCAGCTGCGGCGGTACCACCTTTTCGATTTCCTGTCGGGGCTGTAGTAAAGCTCTCCCGGCATGAACGTTTGTATGGTAGAGCAAACCCCCTCGAGGGCTTTCAGCTCCGAGGCCACAAAAAAATGCCCCTCGTCGTCCCATCCCTTATAGAGCGGAATAATCCCGATGTGGTCGCGGGCAATCAGGTAGGCATCCTTCTCGACATCGTAGAGGGCAAAGGCAAAAATTCCATTCAAATCCTCAATAAAGTCCGGGCCTTTTTCGCGGTAAAGGGCAAGTATGACCTCGCAGTCCGAGCCGGTCAGAAATTCGTACTTTCCGGCCAGCTTTGCCCGCAGCTCGCGGTGGTTATAAATTTCGCCGTTAACCGACAGAATCAGCTTGCCGTCCTTACTTTTAAGCGGCTGCCCTCCCGACTCGGGGTCAACAATTGCAAGGCGTTCGTGCGCCAAGATAGCGCTTTTTCCGCAGTAAATCCCCGACCAGTCGGGGCCACGGTGGCGAATTTTTTGCGCCATTTTCAGCACTCGCCCCCTGTACGCTTCGGGGTTCGAAACTATTTCAAACATTCCTACAATTCCACACATTTTGCAGCAAAATTTTAAAGGGTAATTTTTTTTGCAAAGGTAGAAATTTTTTTATTGCTTTTGCAAAATAATCCCAAAATGGGGTGTAATCCAAATTTGCAATGCACCCGCTTTGCTGCGCTTATTTTGTTCTTTGCAGAAGCGTCAGCGCCAGGCGTTCGAGGTGTTCTTTTCGCTCGTGCGGCACGTTAACCAGCGCAAGATTTTGCATGGCGGCGTCGAGCAGCTTGCTTTCCGCATCCTTTAGCCGCTGCGCTGCGTTGGCCTTAGCGTAAAAATTTTTTGCCCGCCGCACTTTTTCGTCCGCCGGAAGGTGGCCGCTCTGCATGAGCTGCAAAAATTCGTCGCGCTCTTGTCCGGACAGCGCCGCCGCTGTGCTTACAAATAGAAAAGTCTTTTTGCCTGCCGCAATGTCACCGCCCGTAACCTTGCCAAATTCGGCAACGTCTGCGTACACGTCAAGGTAGTCGTCCCGAAGCTGGAAGGCCACGCCCAGGCTATAGGCAAAGTCGTAAAGGCGCTGCACGTCGGCGGCGGGAGCTTCGGCAGCTATTGCGCCCATAGCGGCGGCGGCGGCCAGCAGCGCGGCCGTTTTTTTGCCCACCATGACAAAATACTGCTCCTCCGTAATGGCTGGCTGCTCCTCAAAATCCACGTCGAGCTGCTGCCCCTCGCAAACGTCGGTGGCTGCCTTGCTGAAGGCGGCAAGCAATGCGTTGGCGTTGGCAGCGCGGCACACCAGCTTGTAGGCTTCAATCAGCATGGCGTCGCCGGAGAGGATGGCCGTATTAATTCCCCACTTTTTTACTACCGTAGGATGCCCCCGACGCAGGTCGGCCTTATCCATAACGTCATCATGAATAAGCGTGAAGCAGTGAAACAGCTCTACCCCCAACGACACGTCAACGTGCTCCTGCTCTACTTTTTGAAGGAACATATCGGCGCACAAAAGCAGCAGCGCCGGGCGTACGCGCTTTCCTCCCGACAGCAGGGCGTAGCGCATGGGCTGGTACAGAAGCGCCGGCGACTGCGGAAAGGTCAGGCTGTCAATCGCACGGGCAAGCCGTTCCGAGAGCGACGAGAAAGAGTGCATAGGGATGTTAGCGTAAAGCGGGCTATTTTTGGTTAGCGTCCGAAGAAAGTACAACGTTTTTGGCCGCAACGTCTTTGGCCGCAACATCTTTGCCTTTGGCAGCGTTGCCGCCGTTGCCGCCGTTACCGCCGTTGGCCATATTGCAGTAGCCCACAAACTTGGCCCCTACCTCAATGAGGATTTGCTCCATAGTAATGTTTCCGGTGATATTGGCGGTGGACTTGAGCGCAAGAAATTCGCTCGCGGTTATCTTACCGCTAACCTTTCCAAGAATGTCTGCATTTTTACAGACTATATCTCCCTTAATGTGCCCTGTTTCGCCCACCACAAATTTTCCCTTGGTAGTAACGTTACCTTCCAGCACGCCATCAATACGAATATCGCTCGCAGCCAAAATGTTACCTATAAAAGTAGTACCTGCACAAATGCGGTTAAACCCATTTGAAATCGTTTCAACTTCCTGTGATTTTCCCATTTTATCTGATTTTTTATATTATTTTGGTACAAATATAGCGCTATTTTCTATACTTTCGCAAAAAAGATTATTAAAAGAAGTACTCCAAGCGTTTTATGAAAAGCATTATCAGGATATTTATCTTCGTACTCTGTACGTTAGCGCTACTTGTTGCGTCAAGCATTGCGCTGTCCGTCATCTACCGCAGCGACATTGTCAAGGCCGCTTTAGCCGCTGTAGCCCAAAATAACGAATTGCGCTTTACATCAAAGGATGTAGATGTTACGCTATCTTTAAATCTAAGGAACACCGTGTTGCTCTTCGGCGATGTTGATGTTAGCAGCAGCAGCAGCAACGACCCTGCCGGCACAAAATTCGAGCTGCGAGCCGAATCCTTGCGCGTGGAGGTGGACTTGCTGAGCTTTGCGCTGCGCAAGGAAATAAAGATAAAAAAGCTGCTGGTGAGCAACGGCCAGCTCAAGCTGCGCTTGGCCAAAAGCCAAAGCTCGCCCCCTCGAGCCGCTCCCGCAATGCCCGATACCGAAGACCTACTGCGCGAGGTGAGCCGGATACAGCTTGAGCGCTGCCGGCTGAGCGTAGAGGATACCCCAAGCGGCAGCATAGCGGTAGAAATCCAAACGCTGAGCGCCGACGTGGAGAAAAAAGAAAACGGAAAGCTCAACCTGCATACAAAAGGGTTGCTGGCGCTGCAGGTATCAAGCCGGCAAAAGCCGGCGAAGCACACCCGCACAAACCTCTCCATTGACGCCAGGGGTAGCCTTGCGCAGGGCGTGGCAACCATTGCGGGGAGCAAGCTCGGCATAGACGGCACAATGCTGGAGGCCAGGGGGAGCGTTGCTTTCCGGCCTCTCGGAGAGCTGAATATGAGCATTACCGGAAAAAATCTGTCGATCGAGAACCTCATCAGGCAGGCCCAAAAGTACGCAACGTTCGATGCTCCCGAGCAGCTAAGCGGCCGCGCCAGCGTTGACGTCCGCCTGACCGGAAGCCTGAAAGGAAAAGCCGCTTTTGCCCTCGCAGGGAGCGGCACCATACGCAGCGCAGCGGTAAAGCTTAAGGATATGGAAGCGGTAGCCGTAAAGGAGCTGCGCTACAGCGTCGCTTGCCGCGACGCAAAAGACCCGAAATCGTACGCCTGCACCGTGAGCGGCGATAACGTTTACCACCGCAGCTTCTCCATTGGCGGCAGCGCAACCGTCAGCAACTTCAAAGCGCCGCAGTACGACGTCAACGCCACCTTTTCGGGCGACGTTGCTTCGCTAAAGATAGCAAGCCTGCCCGAAGGCCAGGTGCAGGGTCAGGCGCAAATACGCGCCAAAGGCTTGAGCAGCGAAGGCATCGAGGAGCTGAGCGTACAGGCAAGCGTGACCGGCCTGAAGGCGCTGCTGCAAAAAGAGGTATACACGCTAAACGGGCTGCTTTCTGCAGATAAAAGTACGCTCCTGCCCCGGCTCAGCATATCGAGCGGGGCCGCCGAGTGCGCTTTCGACGGAGCCGTGCAGGGCTACCTGCCGGCGCTGCTGGGCGAAAAGGAGGCGGCTGCGCTGAGGATACGCGGCCAGCTGAACGCCAAGCTGCTGAACTTGGATAAGCTGTTTTTGCAAAACGACAGCACGGTGCTTAGCCCTAACGTTTACGCCCACCTTAACGTGCAAGCCGGCGAAGTGGCGCTGTTCGACCATACCTACCGGAACGTTTCCGGCGTTGTTGGCTACAACGTCCGCAGCCTGATGGTCAACAGCCTGAAAGCCGAAGCTTTTGACGGTACGCTGAGCGGCGATGTAAAGCTGTATATGCTGGCAGGCAGGAGCGAGCGGCTGAGCTGCGATTTGGCCTTCAACGGCGTGCAGCTGGAAAGCTTACCCTACCTGCACAAGAACTTCGGCGTAAAGCCCGGCAGCATGCAGGGTAAATGCGACGGCGCTATCGCATTCGCCGCAAGCGTCAACAAGCAAGGCTTGGACGCCGACAACCTGAGCGCCACCATCAATTTTACCATCAACAACGGGAGGCTGCTTGAGTTTGAGCCAATCCAGCCGCTGTCGGCCTACCTGAAAAAATCGCTGCTGCAAGATGTGCGCTTCTCTGCCCTGAAAAACACCCTCAGCCTCGAAAAAGGTAAGATTACCATACCCAAAATGGAGGTGCGCTCAACGGCGCTCAACGTGCTTATTGCCGGAACGCAGGAGCTCAAGGGCGACTTTGACTACCACATAACGCTGTACGTTAGCGAGCTGCTGTCGAGAAAAGAAAAAAATATCGAAAACCCGATAAAGGAAGACAAAACAAAGCTCTTCCTGCACTTTACAAACAAAAACGGCGTAACCGAGGTGGCGCACGACCGGCAGGAGTGGAGCAAAAACATGGAGAAAAAAATGCAGCGCGAGGCTCAAGAGATGAAAGGCCTGCTGCGCGCAGAGCAGGCCGCCGGCAAGCCGCTGCCGGCCGCCGCGCAAAAAAAGGAAAAGGTTGCCGTGGAGTGGGACGAAGATTACGGCGACCTGGGGGCAACGCAAAAAACGGAGCAACACCCTAAACCCAAACCTCAAACCAAACCCCAACCCAAACCCCAGCCTGCAAAAGCAGACCCCAAAAAGCAGCGGTCGGCGGTAGAGGTAGATTGGGAGGAGTAGGGAGAGAAGATATTTTTGAATTTTACAACCCAAAATTGACAACCGAACAGGTATATTTTTCAATGGATAACATCATCAAACGCTTGTTTTACAATAAATTTTTTGTAATAATACTTGCAGCAGTAATAGCCTCGTACTCCATCATCATCAGCCAGCAGTTCATCGACAAGGTAGCCGAAGAAGAGCACATCAAGGTAGAGCTGTGGGCAGACGCCATGAAGGTGCTTGCGCAGGCCGAATTTGCCTCCGATATTGACTTTGAGTTCATTCACAAGGTAGTGGCCAGCAACACCTCTGTGCCCTGTATCCTCGTGAACGAAGAAGGCGCCTTGCTTTCCGTCAAGAATATCAAGCCATCGCAAATTGACACGGAGGACAAGCTCCAGGCTCAAATTGGGCGCATGAAAAAAAGCTACGCTCCCATACAGATTGACTTCCCGGATGGCGATGTAGCCCTGATGTACTACGACAACTCCGACGTGCAAAACATCCTCAAGAATTTTCCCTACGTGCAGCTTTTGTCCATTACGCTGCTCATGGCGCTGCTGTACCTTGTAATCACTACGGCAAAAAAATCGGAGCAGAACATGCTCTGGGTGGGCATGACCAAAGAAACCGCCCACCAGCTGGGCACACCCATAACCTCCATGCTGGGCTGGCTCACGCTGCTCAAAGAGCAGGGAGGCAACAGCGAAATCGCGCAGGAGCTGGAGAATGACATCATCCGCCTGCAAAAAATCAGCACCAAGTTTTCGCAAATCGGCGCAAAAGAAAATTTGCAAAATGTGGACATCGTGCAATCCGCAAGAAATTGCATGGAGTACATGCGCCAGCGGGCATCCAAAAACGTAATCATGGTGGACGACACGTGCAGGCTCTCGGCCTGCGCCAGGGTAAACCCCATGCTCTGGGAGTGGGTGGTAGAAAATCTGCTCAAAAATGCGCTCGACGCCATCGGTGCAAACCACGGAACGGTGAAAATTTTGGCGCAAAAATCCGGAAAAAAGGTAATGCTCGACGTGCAGGACAGCGGACGCGGAATACCTTCAAAAAAACTCCACAAAAAAATATTTACCCCCGGCTATACCACCAAAATCGGCGGATGGGGCGTAGGCCTGTCGTTCTGCAAGCGCGTGGTTGGAGAGCTATACCACGGAAAAATAGCCGTGCTGCACTCGGAGGCCAACAAGGGAACTACAATAAGGGTGATCATGAAAGCCTCGTGAGCGCTAAGGAAAAAGGGAATAAATATTCTTGCCGGAGAGTTGCAAACCTAAAGATTTATATGTTACTTTGTAGCTTCATTCACGCCATAAAAATTTTAAGCTTTAAGCGCTGTATTTTCCGAATGTCGGACTCTTATACCCATATTTTATGCTGCTGCGCGCAGAATAGCCGGACTACTCCATGCTATTCGCCGGCGCATACGCTGCTTGATATTTTACGCGAGCGCATACCGTCCATAGTTTTGGATATGTGTGCGCACACAACACACACACACACACACACACACACACACACACACACACACACACACACACACACACTGCTCAGCGAGTTACGTAGTTTGGCCTTGTGTGCAACGTGTAATTTTTCCGATTTTTGCAATATTTTCCAACTTTTTTGTTTTGATGAGCAGCCAGGTAGCGCTATGGTTGCTCATTTTTTTATTCCCACCGGCATGGCGTATCCTTACAACCGTAATTTATGAAGAAGCAAAAAGCAAAAAGCAAACCAACAGATAAGCGAACAGCCAAAAACAAAAAGGCAGACCGGCGAACAGCCAAAAGCAACGAGCAAGCGCAGCTGGAGCAGCTGGAGCGTGAACGTTTGCTTCAAAAGCAGCAGCACCGAGCAATTTCTATCAGCATTGTGGCGCTGCTGGCTTCCGTTGCCGCGTACGCGGCAACGGCAAAAGTTGCGCTGCTGCTTTACCACCCCAACCTTGAGCAGGCCATTGAAATAGCCAAAAAAACGCTTACCGGAGAAGCTAATCCCGAGCCGGTAGAATCTTTTTTGTACAACATCGGCGTGCTGAGCATACCTCTTTTTATGGTAGGATTTTTCCTGCTCCTGACAAAAACCAAGCTTGCGGCAATTGGGTGGGAGCGCTACTTCAAGCCGCTTTCCGTTGGCTTTGTGCTGCTTGCCGCCGGCCTCCTGTACGCCGGATTGCAGGCTCCCAACCCCAACTTTGCGGGGGAGGCGGCCGCAGCGGCAGGTGACAACGCTGCCAACAGCCGGGATGTAAGCAGCGATACAAACTTCAAGTTTTACTTTGCCGAGTCCATACTGTCCACGCACCTGTGGATTTACCTTGGCCTGTGCGTTCCGCTCATTTTTGGGCTGACGCTGCTTTTTCGCTACTTTCACAAGCATCTTGTCAAGCCGCTGTTCATGCAAATTGTCGGGCTGCTGCTCGTGCTTGGCTATGCTGCCGTTTACACGGCGCAGGTGTACCAAATTTTCTCCTTCGACTTTCCGTACACGTGGGAAAACAAGTATGACTTCAACACAGCTTACTATCCCATCACGCAGGTTTGCGCGGGCAGCCCCATGCTGGTTGACGGTTTTACCTGCAACTACGGCCTGTACGCGCATTTTTTAGCTCCTGTATTCCGGCTGATTGGCTTAGACGTCGGCAACGTCACCGCCGTGATGTCAGCGCTGATTGCTGTAACGCTTGCCCTTACGCTGGCGGCCATGCTGCGCACGATAAAATCCAAGCTGCTTGTGGCGCTGGGGTTTTCATCCTTTTTATTTTTATGCCTGCTGCTGAGCCGTGCGGTTACGCCTTTCGACGCCTACTTTGCCCTGTTCCCCATCAGGCAGCTGCTGCCCGCCGCTACGCTTTGCATGGCCGCCTTTTACCTCAAAAGCAGGAGTAAAATCCTCTACTTTGCCGCTCCCGTTCTGCTGGGCTTCGGTATCCTGTGGAACCCCGAGTTTGGCGTCGTTAGCTTCCTCTCGTGGGTGGCCATGCTGTGCTACGCCGAATTTTCTGCCGCCAAGTGGAAGCCCATAGCGGTGGCCTGTGTCAGGCATATTGCGCTGTCAATCGGCATTGTGAGCTTGTGCGTCGCGGCTTTTTTGCTGTCCATTTACTTGCAGTACGGCGCATGGCCGCAGCTGGCAGGGCTTTTTAACTCCATGATATACTTTGGCAGCTTGGGTGGAGGCATGCTGCCTATGACCTTGCGGCATCCCTGGAATTTTGTCATGCTGATTTATCTGGTCGGCTTGATTTATGCCGTACAGGCGCTTTTCAACAAGGCTACCCTCAACGCCAAGGCTACGTTTATTCTCCTGCTGTCCGTCATGGGCGTCGGCCTGTTTACCTACTTTCAGGGCAGGAGCCACAACTGGAGTCTATTAGCCATATCGGGCAACGCCATTATTCTTTTGGCGCTCTTTGCCGACGCCATGCTCGAAAAGGTCAAAGCCGGTAGCATGAAGCAGCGCCGCTTGCTGCCGGCTTACTTATCCGTTATCGCCATCGTTGCCGTGCTTGGCTTTTCCTGCATTGACCTTTTTCGCCATCAAGACAAGTGGAAGTCGCTCTACGAGCAAAAGGCAGAAAAGAAAGCCAACATCGAGGAGCAGCGGCAGGTGGAGAGCAACATTGCTTTCATTGAAAAAATTTTGCCGGAGACCACCGAAAAAATCTACATTCACACCAGCAACAAGTACCAGGCGCTGTACTTTGATGCAGCTAAGAAGCGCTCGGCGTTCAACCCGTCTATCCTTGACATATTTACCATAGAAAATTGTACGCGGCTACAGAACAAAGTGCTCCTGGATTCTTCGGACGTGCTCATAGAGCCGACAAAGTTTTACTACCCCTACGTGCAGGGTGTCAACGCCGCCATGTGCGCCACCTATAGCGTAGATACCGCCAACGGCCAGATGGCCTACATGAAAAAGCACCGCTACCGCACACCGGAGCAACCTGTGCTGGATAGCAGCCAAAACCCGCAGACGCTAGTTTACGAAAAGTTTGGCGACGACACCGCCTCGATCAACCGGAGAATCCGCTACGCCACAAAAGGGAAAGAGCCGCTGGCATGGGGCGACCAGCTGTCAATAGAGATTATTTTCTTTGCCGGGCAGCAGGCCTACCAGGCAGGTACGCTCTTTAGCAACTACAACGACAGCACCGGCGTATGGCTCCTGAACAACGGCGCGCCGGAGCAGTACCTGTTTCAGTGGAGCAAGAACCTGGGCGTTTCCTTTCAGCTGGAGCCGAACAGGTGGCACTACCTCGCGCTGCAGGCCAACAAAAATATGCTCTCCGTTTACGTGAACGGGAATTTGCTCAACCACTACATCATCCCCTCCCCGATAGCGTCCACTGATAGACGCTTCTACGTTGCCAACGAGGGGAGAAGAAACCTGCACTTTACGGGAGCTATCAGCGAAATTTCGGTCAAGAAAGGCCTGTTATCGCCGCAGGAAATTCTGGCGCGGCAAAAGAAAATACGGGACAATGCAACGTAATCGCTCTACTTGCAAGGGCAGCAATCCCCGACAATCAGAAATCAATTTGAACAGCAAACAACAAATAGCGATGAACAAACCTTTAACTTCAATATGTATTCCGAGCTACAACGCAGAGAAATTTATTGGCGATACCATTCGCTCCATATTGGCGCAAACGTATCAGAATTTGGAAATCATTGTGTGCGACGACTGCTCCACAGACAATACCCTGCAGATGGTAAAATCGTTCACCGACCCGCGCATTGCGGTATATGTGAACGAACACAACCTGGGCTGTACCGAAAACTACAACAAGGCGCTATCTTATGCGCAGGGAACGTACGTCAAGCTGCTTTGTGACGATGATATTATGGCGCCGCAGTGCGTTGAAAAACAAGTAGCGGCATTTGAACAAAACAAAGATAAAAATATAGTAATGGTTACGGGCAACAGGGCTATAGTAAATGAAGCGGGAAAGCTACTTTTTAAAATAATTCATTTTCCACGTTCGAGAATCATAGAAGGTAGAAAAGCGGTAAGGAAAAGTATTCGTAGCGGAAGAAATATATTTGGAGAACCCGGATTACCATTACTGAAAGCCGAAGTGGTAAGAAAAACAGAACCTCTGGCCATAAAATACTGTAATGATCTTGAGCTGTGGTGTAAAGTCCTACTACATGGAAACTTATTCGCTATTAATGATATTCTTTTTAGCTTTAGGCTTGTAACCACTTCCGAAACGGTACGGATAGGACGGAAGCAATGGAAATTTTTGAACCAGCTAATTGAAAGCTTAGCTGCCAATCCGGACTATAAGCTTTCTACGCTTGACGTTGCATGGGGTAAATTTATGGCATACATAAAATGCTACATGCGCAATATCTTGACTTTTTATTTCAATAAGGAGAGGAGAGGAAGGAAAGCCGTAATTAAGGAAACAGAAACAGAAGAATATGCAAGTTACTTAACAAAAAAATATTCAGCATACCGAGATTTATACCTTTTCTCCTTGTACTACCCAAAACTTTTAAAGCAATTTGCAAAAAATACGGAAATCGTTGACTTAGGGTGTGGATTAGGGTCATTTTTGCGCTTCTGCAAAAGAAAAGACAGGGTATCAAAAGGATACGATACAAATTCCTACATGGTTGCGCAATGTAAAAAGGAATTTTTAAATGTCGAAGAGGCCTCTATTTTAAATATCCCTGATAACAAGCTTACATCATGCTTCTGCGATAATGTTTTAGAGCATTTGACGGAAGACGAAATAAAAACTTTCTTTAGCAACCTAAAACCAAAAATGCAACCCAAAGGGCGGTTAGTGCTTGTAACGCCGGGAAAAGTTGGATACAGGAGAGATTATACGCACAAAACTTTTGTTAATGAAGAAATGATAAAGAAAATATGCAATAATTCTAATATTAAGCTTCTAAAATCATTTTATACGCCAATTAGGTATAAATTTATTTCAAATTTTTTATATTTAAACATGTCTGTTTTTGTTATCGAATTTTAAAGTTGTATACTATCTAAATTTTCTTTATGTTGCTTTCCGCTATAATACCTTGCTACAACGAAGAAGCCGTAATTGCCGAAACCCACCGGCGGCTCACCGAAGTGATGAAAAAGTTACCGCACGAGTATGAGCTGATTTTTGTAAACGACGGCAGCCGCGACCGCACTTTCAGCATTTTGTCGGGGCTTGCCGCGCAGGATAAAAATTTAAAGCTGCTCAGCTTCTCGCGAAATTTTGGACACCAGTGCGCCGTAGCTGCCGGTTTGCAGAGTTGCGCAGGCGATGCGGCGGTAATCATAGACGCCGATTTGCAAGACCCGCCTGCCGTGATTTTGGAAATGCTGGACATCATGAAAACGGAGCAGGCCAACGTAGTATATGGCGTACGGAAACAACGCAAAGGCGAAAGCTGGTTTAAATTATTTACGGCAAAGCTATTTTACCGATTGCTGAACTACCTTTCGGATGTGAAATTCCCCGTAGATACGGGCGACTTCAGGCTAATGGACAGAAAAGTCATCAACGAATTTAATGCGCTGAAAGAAAAAAACAAGTACATTCGCGGATTGATAAGCTGGATGGGATTTAAGCAAGCGCCTTGCTACTATGAGCGGGACAAACGCTTTGCGGGAGAAACCAAATACCCCCTGCGGAAAATGCTCAAGTTTGCCATGATAGGGCTGTTTTATTTTTCCAAAAAACCGCTAAAGCTGTCCACTTCATTAGGCTTTTTCTGTATGCTTTTAGGCTTGGCGTATGTGCTGTGGATGATGATAAGCCATTTCATCTTGGAAAGAGACGCCGTTTTGGGTTGGACATCTACCATTGCCTTAATTGTATTTTTCGGAGGTGTACAGCTATTGACTATCGGTGTACTGGGGCAATACATCGGCAATATTTTTGACGAAGCAAAGGGGCGCCCGGAGTATATCGTATCCGAAAAAGTCAACTTCGACTAATCCGCGCCTCGCGCAGCGCAAAAAAACTGCTTAGGGATAAAAAATAAATAATATATAAATGTTCCATGTCATCTTTGCATCCCAGCGGGTGAGGTGTCAAGAATAGGAGTGCAATTTTTTAAATTTACGCTCATTATTTGTTGTTCGTCATGTCTCTTATAGAGGACAATGTTGGCAGAAAATTGCATGTTGGTTGACATCAGTAAATCCCGTAGGGATGGCATGTTGGTAGCAAATCGCATGTCGGTTGACGTCGGTAAATCCCGTAGGGATGGCATGTCGGTAGAAGATGACATGTTGGTTAATGTCGATAAATCCCGTAGAGCCTGCCCCGAGTGTAGCCGAGGGGGATGGCATGTTGGACGACGGATTATTTTTCTACCAACATGTCATCCCTACGGGATTTTTGTTGGGTGACGAATTGAATAGAACGAAAATATTTTTATGCGAATATCACATTTTTGACACCCCACCCTTCGGGCTGCCGTGCTTCGAGATAATTTGGAACGAAGATTTTTGAAACAATAATCACATTCTTGACACTCCACCCTACGGG
>JAISAC010000151.1 GCA_031266935.1 Prevotellaceae bacterium | reverse complement strand
GACAACCGTGGCCGACAGTTCATCGTGGAAATGCAGATGCAGTGGACGGACAGCTTCAAGAGCAGGGTGCTGCTCAACGCCGCAAAAGCCTACGTAAGGCAGCTTGGCAAAGGTAAAGAATACGCGCTGCTCCAGCCGGTGTACGCGCTGAGCTTTGTCGATGATACGTTTGACCACGCCACCACCGCTCACTACCACGACTACAAACTAGTCAACGTTGCCAACACCGAGAAGCAAATTGAGGGCTTGGAGCTGGTTTTCATTGAGCTTCCCAAGTTTGTCCCCACCAACCGCGCAGAGAAAAGGCTCTACGACTTATGGCTGACGTTCCTCACCAAAATCAAGGACAACCAGCAGGAGGTCCCCTCCGAGCTGCTGGAAGAAACCGTAACGAAAGAGGCGGTAGATCTCCTTGAGCAAAACTCCTACTCTGAGAACGAGCTCGCTGCGTACGATCGCTACTGGGATACCGTTAGCACTGCCCGCACCGTGCACGTTGATGCCAGAAAAGAAGGCGAAGCTGAAGGCGAAGCTATTGGCCTGGAGAAAGGCGAAGCTATCGGTCTGGAGAAAGGCGAAGCTATCGGTCTGGAGAAAGGTGAAGCTATCGGTCTGGAGAAAGGCGAAGCTATCGGTCTGGAGAAAGGCGAAGCTATCGGTCTGGAGAAAGGCAGGGAAGAAGCATTTGTAGAAATAGTTCTCGCCGGAAGCCGGGACGGATTTTCACCGGAGCAGCTGCAAGCTATAACAGGGTTTAGCAGGGAGAGGATAGAAAAAATTCTTGCCGATGGCAAGCAGCAGCAATGAAAAAACGTTGATGCATAAAGTTTCTTCTCCGAATGAGAATCCCTAAAGATTAGGGCTAAGGAAATGGTGTTTGTCTATACAGCCGTCGAGCTGCAAGCTATTTTCATGGCGCCTCAAAAAAAAAGGAGCGAAGAACGCTTACCGTTCTTCGCTCCTTTCCATTCAGAGGGTTGGGGATGCTTTACTGCTTCACCACCTTTGCGGCTTTGCTGCCGGTGCGCAGCAGGTAAGCGCCGTCGGGGTAGCCCGACAGGTCGAGCTGGTTGCTGTACGTGCGCTTGAGCAGCGTACCCTGCAAGCTGTACAGCCGCACCTCTGCGCCGTCGTTCTCTATGGTTACCACGCCGGAGGTGGGGTTGGGGTATACCCTTGCCGCGCCCAGGGGTTGCCATTCTACGCCGGTAGCGGGCAGAGCAGTCCACTTGGCGTAGAGCGTAGTAGCGCCGGTTACGGCATCGCTGGCAAAGCTCCAGGCGGCGCCGGTAAGCTCAACGTTGCTGTACCATCCGCCAAAGGTGTAGCCGGTGCGGGTGGGAGCGGCAGGCTCGGTAACCTTTCCGCCGTGCGCCACCTGCTGCGAGCCGACGTTGGTGCCTTCGTTGCTGACAAAGGTTACGGTGTAGGTATTGACCGTCCACTGGGCGTAGAGCGTAATGCCGGCGGTTACGACATCGCTGGCAAAATTCCACACGGCGCCGGTAAACGCGGCATTCCTGTACCAGCCGCCAAAGGTGTAGCCGGTGCGGGTGGGAGCGGTTGGCTCATCAATCGTGCCGCCATGCTCCACCTGCTGCGGGTCGACGTTGCTGCCGTCGCCGGTATCGAAGGTTACGGTGTAGGCGTTGATTGTCCACTTGGCGTAGAGCGTAATATCGGTGGTTACCGCATTGCCGGCAAAATCCCATGCGTCGCCGGTAAGGTCGGCATTGCTGTACCAGCCGCCAAAGGTGTAGCCGGCGCGGGTAGAAGTAGCCTGCGCCGCCTTTTCGTTTTCTACCACCAGCTGCGGATCTACTGGAGTGCCGTCGTTGCTGACAAAGGTTACCGTGTAGGTGGTAGCGCTTTCGTCAATCCACCTGGCGTAAAGCGTAGTAGCGCCCGCTACCTTATCGCCTGCAAAGCTCCACGTTTCGGTAAACGTTTCATTCTTGTACCATCCGGCAAAGTTGTAGCCGTCGAGGGTAGGAGCATCGGGAACCGTAACCAGGCCGTCATACGCCACCTGCTGCGGCAGCACCGCGCTGCCGTTGCCGGTCTCGAAGGTTACGGTGTAGGTAATGGCCGTCCACTTGGCGTAGAGCGTAGTAGCGCCGGTTACCACATCGCCGGCAAAGTTCCATGCGCTGGTAAGCGCTGCCTCCTTGTACCATCCGTCGAGGGTATAGCCGGTGCGGGTGGGGGCAGGCGTTGGCTCTTCGACCTTGCCGTCATACGGTACCTGCTGCGCGGCAACGTTGCCGCCGCCGTTGCTTTCAAAGGCTACAGGGTAGATAATGGGCGTCCACTTTGCGTAAAGCGTAATGCTGGCGGTTACCTCATCGCTGGCAAAATTCCATGCGTTGGTAAGCGCTGCCTCCTTGTACCAGCCGTCGAGGGTGTAGCCGGTGCGGGTGGAAGTAACCGCGTCCACCTTGCCGTTTTCTATCACCTCCTGCAACGGTACCTGGCTGCCGTTGTTGCTTACAAAGGTTACGGTGTAGTAGGTTTCGCTGCTACCGCCGGCTGTCCACGTGGCTACCAGCGTAAGGTCGGTGGTTACAATCGTGCCGAAATTCCAGTCACCGCCGGTGCTGCTGTTTTTCCACTTGTCAAAGGTGTAGCCCATCCGGCTAGGAGCACCAGGATTGGTAGCCCTTGTGTCGTATTCAACATAAGTATCGCTAATCGTATCTCCGCCTTCGTACCTTAGAATGACCACCCGCAGCTTTACTATTTCCCACTGGGCGTAGAGCGTGCTGTCGGTGCTAAGGATGTCTTCCGGCTGGTAGAGCGGCGTTTGGCCGTCCTCGTCGTAAGCCCAGCCGGTAAAGGTGTAGCCGACTTTTGAGAGGCCCTGCGGCACCTGCGAGGCAAACGGAGCGTCCTTGATGACGGTTTCGGTCTTTGGATTCTCGGTGCCGTCGGCAAACCGGCCGCCGGTCGGGTCGAAGGTAGCCTGCACAAAGTTGTAGCTGGCGGAGCTGTACCCAAGGTTGTCTATGCACGAGGTGATGTCGATGTTGGCGGAGCCAACCCGGCGGCCGAGCGTGTAAAAACTGCGCACGTTTGCCTGGTAGCTTTCCGTGGGTATCTCAACGTTCGTTACGGTTTGGGTATTATCGAGGTTATCCCTTTCGGTGATGGTAAAGTCCAGCCTCATCTTGTAGTAGCTGATGGTGAGGTCGATGGTGTACCACGCGTTGAGGTTGGAAACGCCGGTAAGGTTAACGCGCTTGGCCTTTTCTTCGTCGCTAAACGGGTAGGCAGCCGAGCCAGGCTCGCCGGCGAAGTAGCTCAGGGGCTTTATCGAGTCGTTGTCGGCGTTGATAAAGCCAAAGGTAATGATGCTAAAGCCTCCGGCGTTGCGCACGCTGAACAGCCCGTTGTTGATGCCGTTGTCGTTGGCGCCAACGGGGCTGCCGGCGTACCAGTCGAAGCGCAGCTTGATTTCATCGCCCTCTACCTGCTGCTTCAGCGAAAAGGTGCCACTCCTGGTGCCGCTACCGCTGGCGGTAAAGTAGCGCACGTTCGACTCCTGGAACACGGTATTGTTGGCGGTGCCGTCTGACGAAGCTCCCCAGAGCGTGCTGTCGATCTGGCCTGCTTCAAAGTCCGAGAAGACCGCGTAGGGAGATTCTTCGGCAACCTCTATGTTGTAGTAGCCGACAACTCCAGAGCCATCGGTGGTGTTGGCCCTGATGGAGGCCTTGCCGAAGCCGCCTGCAAGCGTAACGCTGGCCGTGCCGTTGCCGTTATCTGCAACCGTGGCAACATCCGGGTTGAGCGACTCAAAGGTGAGGCCCGTTACCGACGCGGTGGCCGGCGATATGACCGAAATAATGCTGACCGTCGTGCCCGTCGGATCAGCGGTGTAGAACAGGCGGCGAGCGCCCTGCAGGTCAACCTTCGTGATGTTGGTATACACTACCGACACCAAGCAGGTATCGGTTAGGTTGCTGCCGTCGGCGGAGGTAGCCCTGATGACCGTGCTGCCCGCGCTTTTTCCGGTAACCTCGCCGGTGCTTTCGTCAACGGTGGCAATGGCGATATCGTCCGATGTCCACTTAACGCTCGTGTTGCCGGCGTTCTCCGGCCATACCGTGGCGGTGAGCGTAATGGCGTTGTTCACCGACACCTCCTTGGGTATGGTGTCGGCTGCGCGCGCGCCGTCAATCTCAAGGCTTGTGAGCAGCACCGTACCCACGCTTACATTCTTGGTGAAGAAAATGCCGCTGGTTGATGTGGTAGCGGTAACGGTCATGAGGCCGTCGTAGTTGCCGCCGGTGAGGGTTGCCTTCCACGGCGTAACGGCATCCGGAACAATAGTTCCATGTGTGGGATCGTCAACGCTCCAGGTAACGGTATAGTCGCTCACGTCCCAAGGCTCTACGTCGGCCGTAAGGATTATCTTTCCGCCGCTTTGGGCTACGTTGTCCGGCCCCGAAATGGTTCCGTCCGTTGCGGGAACGTCGGTGTTGTCAACCTTAATGCCGATGTTGTCTATCCACGTGTTCCACGAAACGTTACCACCCCGAGTAAGGTTGAAATATACGTTCCGTATGCTGCTGTTCGTACTTCCGGTGGGTATGGGGAGCACCACCTGCTTTTTGTAGGTCGGATCGCCGCCGCCATCGGGGATGTCGGTAACGGTAAAGGCAATTCGCTGCCCGCTGTAGATTTCGGCCACAATGTGGTACCACTGGCCTACCCCCGCATCGCTCAGATGAGCGCGGAAGGCGCCGTCTATCGTATAAGCCCGGCGGCTGTTTTCGGTACCGTTCAGGGTACCTACGGCAATGCCGATGCCATTGAAGCTGTCGTCGCTGGAGCGCTTGTTGTACACCGTAAAGATGTCGTCGGTAGCGGCAGCACCGCTGCGGAACGAAATCTGCCCTTCGTCGCCCGCGCCGCCACCGGTAACGTCGCCGGGGAACCAGTCAAACTCTACTATCACCTTTTTGGAGTAGCTGATGGTTTTGTTGAGCGTAAGCGTTGTTTGCCTGTTGCCGCCTACGGCGCTGGCGTTAAAGTGAAGCATCTGCTCCTCCTCGTTATAGATATCGTACCGCTCTACTGAGGCCTGCTGGGCATTCACAAACGTAAGCGTACCATTCATCTGTCCCGAGCCGCCGTTGAAGCGCTCCACGTAGTCGTAGCCTGCGTACTCGGTGGAGATGTTGAGGTAGTACTCCGCCGTAATGTCCGACCCGTCGGTTGCTTTTACCCTGATGGTGTCCCTTCCTGTTCCGCCCACCAGCGTTACGGTAACGGTGGCGGTATCGCCATTTACTACCTGCGAGGAGAGTGACGTGATGGCCGCGTTGCTCGTCCACTCCAGCACCTTGCTAAACGCGTCGGAGGGCGACACAACGGCCTTTACCGTAAAGGAAGGCACACTCGTCGGATCAGCCGTGTAGAAGTTGTGGTAGTCGCCCAGCAGGGTAACTCCGGTTACCAGCTGGTTAACGACGCTAACGCGGACGGAACCTACCGCCCCGCCGCCGTCGTTGGCCGTTGCCTTAACGTACACAACCTCATCCCCGGTGAGCATCACGCCGGTAACAACTCCTTTCTCGTCAACCGTAACGTAAGTATCGTTGGTAGACGACCAGGTAATGGTTGGGTCTTCGGCATTGGCGGGTTCTATCTGCGCTATCAGCTGCAGCGTCTTGTCCTTTATCACCGTAACGGCTTCTTCGCCGGTGATGGTAACGTTGGTGAGCTTTTGCCCTTCCTCAATCACGTCTAACTTTTTAATGCCGATGTTATCAACGCTTACATCCCAGGTAAAATTACCGCTTCCTCTTGTTACGTTAAAGAATATTTTGGCTATGCCGCCGCTGGTGGCAAAGCTTGCCGGAAAGTTCAGCGTAGCCGTCTTTGTGTAGCTGTTGTTGGTTATGCCGGTAATGGTAAAGTCCACGCGCGGTTCTCCCCCCAAATCGCCCACCAGCATAACCTCTGCCTTTACGTGGTACCACGCTGCTGCGGGAGTCTCTGTAAGCTGCGCACGCTGGTCTCCCAGGCCGTCGGCCTTGCGGGTGTTGTAGTCATTGGAGGTGCTAAAGTTCAGCGCGCCTACCGCCAGCCCCAGAGTGTTGGTTGTGCCGTTGAGGTTGTAAACCGTAAAGATGTCGTTGTTCATAGCGTCGCGGAAGGTAACCTGCCCCTCATCGCCCGAAGCTCCGCCGGTATGGTTGTTGGAGTAGAAGTCAAACTCCACCACCGCCTTTTGGTAGAAGACCACCGGCTCGTTGAAGGTGTAAATGGAGCGGCGGTTACCGCTTTGGGCGCTGCCGCTGAACCGCAGGCGGTAGTCCTGAGCGCTGTTGACTTCGTAGGACAGCAGCGCGCCGTTGCCCTCGTGCGTAATGGCGCCGTTCATGCCCGCGTTGGTGAGCAGGTCAACGTAGTTATAGCTGTCGGTGTATGGGGCTGCCGCCGCGTTGTTGCCAACGTCAAGGATGTAGGTACCTTTTACGCCCGAGCCGTCTTGGGCGGTTGCCGTAATGTTAGCGCGGCCGGTAGCGCCGGCAAGCGTAACGGTGGCTCCCGCATTGTTGCCCGAAACGAAGGCAATATCCTCCTTGTCCGACGACCACGTAAGCGCCCTGTTGGCTGCATCCGCAGGCGATACGCTGGCGGTTACCGTAAACGTCTTTCCGGCGGGGGCGTCCGAGTAAATGCTGTGGTAAACGCCCTGCAGGGTAATATCGGTAACGGGCTGCGGGATAACCAGCAGCTTCCACGTGGCCGACACCCCGCTGCCGTCGGTGGCCGCAGCGGTGATGGTTACAGAGTCGGTGCTGTTTGCAGAAGCAGCAACGCCGGTCACCAGCCCGTCTTTGTCAACGGTAGCAAGGTTTTTGTCCGACGACCACGCAAGCGTTTTTTCGAAGGCCTCAATAGGCTCCACCACTGCCGTAAGCTGGGTGGTTTTGCCCACAACTACATTCTTTGCCCCCGAGATGTTGATTTCGGTGACTTCTTGCTCAGGGTTAACGTCAGGGTCGTTGTTTTTGATGCCGATGTTGTCGATGTAGGTATCCCATGTAGATTTATAACCATCAAACCGCGATGAGTTAAACCAAATTTTACTTATCTTTCCTTTCGTGGCAGTAAAATCAACGGGCAACGGCAGGTCAAATTCAACATTTCCCTTACTTTCAGATGTAAACGTAAATGAAATTTTTTGTTCCAAAACATTTATTTCGGCTTTTATATGTATCACTTGAGTGGTAGCATCTAGCGTGGAAAATTCCGTCACAGTCTTTTTATATTGCGCATTGGCTGACACTGGGCTTTGATCCGCTGTAGTAGCGCACACGGCTACCAAAATGGTGGAAGTCTTTACAGGTGTATACACTGTAAAAATATTTCCTCCATCTGATGCCTGAAAAGATATTTGGCCTTCACAAGTATTACTTGCATTATGCCCATCATTCTCATCTGTTATTGCCTTTGCTCCCCAGTCAAACTCTACGACTTCCGCCTGTGTGAAATCAACAGGGCTAGCCAATGTATAAGTTGAAGTTCGTGGCCCATTTGAGGCAGTAACTGCGAATTTCAAGGTTTCATTTGATAGAGAGAGGTAACTTCCAGATATACTTCCTCCTGACGACGACGAAAAGTCGTTTATGTAGCCATAGCCGGCGTAATCGTAAGCCATAGCGCCGGCCAGCCCCGCTAAAAAAGCCGCAGCCGTAATGTACAGCCGCCGAATTGGTTTTGAGAATTTTGTTTTCATAATAAATACATTTTTAATTGTTTGGAAAAAAATTGAGAAAAAAATAATTGAAAAATAAACACGCACCCGCGCTACGGGTTGCATGCTTTTGGGTATCCGCTTTGGTATCCGCTCCGTAAGCTAAAGCATACGGTTAATAAAGTGTCGTCCCTGCGGGACTGCCCGGACAAGCAAGCATCCGCGCATCTCCGGCGCATCTCCGCTCCGTAAGCTAAAGCATACGGTTAATAAAGTGTCGTCCCTGCGGGACTGCTCGTTGTAGAGACGTGGCGCGCCGTGTCTCTACGCAGGTATGCTGCAATCCATATGCTGCAAACCCCGCAGGGGTGACCCTGTATTAACCGTATGCGTCAGCAGACGGAGAGAAGCGGGTGTCACTCCCGTCAAGTCCCGCAGGGACGCCCCCCGTATGCTAAAGCATACGGTTAATAGAGTGTCACCCCTGCGGGGTTTTACGACAACTCCTGGCAAGTCCCGCAGGGACGACACTTTTATATCCGTTATATGTTATTTATTTCTTATCCCTTAATAAGGTAATAAGGTTAAAAATCCATATGTGTATGCTCCTTGCTACTAAGGTTGCTGCTTAAATACCAATAAGGTTTTTACTTATGCCCCTCATAACCGCTATATTCTTAATTCTTAGTTCTTAGTTTTTAGTTTTTAGTTCTTAGTTTTTAGTTCTTAATTCCCCACTCCCTCCCCATTCGTAATTTAATCAAAAATTATAGCACATAAATCATTTTTTTCATTGCTTTTAAAATTTGGATAGCCTACCTTGCGCTCCTCTTACGGATACAGAATTTGGAATCTAAAAAAATCTAAAGCATGAAGCGTACACCTACTTTACTGATGCTGCTTGCGGGGCTTGCTTTTTCGGAGAGCGTTGCCGCAAACGCCGGCGCGTTCGATTGCACCTATACTTTTGGGAGGGATAGCGCAGCGCCGGCGCCCGATGCTCGCCACGTGCGCCACGTCCCCGCCACCTGCCTGTACGCCGGCGGAGCGGGCTACGGCTTTGACCTGACGAAGCCGCCGGTGGATGCCGACGGCGCATGTGCGGCCGACAGCGTTTTTTTCTTTTCGGTTGACCTGCCCGAGGGCGACTACGACGTAGCCATCCTGCTGGGAAATCCTAACCAAGCCGCCGAGGCTACCGTCAGGGGGGAGTCGAGGCGGCTGTTCCTCGAAAAAGTTGCAACCCCCAAAGGCGAGTACAGCGAGCAGTCGTTCACCGTGAACATTCGCAGCAAGCATATCAGCGCCGACAGGTACGTTAGGATTAAGCCGCGCGAGGCAGGCAAGCTGAACTGGGACGGCAAGCTTACGCTGGAGTTCAACGGCGTACACCCCGGCGTACGGAGCGTCCGCATCCGGTCGGCAGAGAAGCCGCTGACGGTGTTCCTTTGCGGCAACTCCACCGTGGTTGACCAGGATAACGAGCCTTGGTGCGGGTGGGGGCAGATGATACCGCGCTTCTTTGGTCGGGGCATTTCGTTTGCCAACTACGCCGAGTCGGGCGAAGCTGCCAACACCTTCATTGCCGCCGGACGGCTGGAAAAGGTGCTGACGCAGGCCAAGGCGGGCGACTACATTTTTGTGGAGTTTGGGCACAACGACCAAAAGCAAAAGGGTGAGGGGAAAGGCCCGTGGCTGTCGTACACCGAAAGCCTGCGCACCTTTATCGTCGAGGCGCGCAGCTGGCAAATGCATCCAGTGCTGGTAACGCCGGTGAGCAGGCGTGTCTTTGACGAGCGCGGAAAGGTGCTCAACACCCACGGCGAGTACCCCGATGCTGTTCGCAAGCTTGCCGCCGACGAGGGCGTTCCGCTAATCGACCTCCACCGGATGAGCGCAACCCTATACGAGGCGTGGGGAAGCGAAGCCTCAACGAAGGCGTTTGTGCACTATCCGGCGGGAACTTTCCCTGGTCAGGCGCAAAAGCTGGAGGACAATACCCACTTCAACGCCTACGGAGGCTACGAGGTGGCCAAGTGTATCGTGGAGGGAATCCGGGAGAGCGGGCTGGCGGATATTCTGCGCTTTCTGCGTGAGGATTACCAGCCCTTTGACCCGAAGCATCCGGACAGCGCCGAAGCGTTTTCGCTGCCGCTAAGCCCGTTTACGGAAATCGAAAAGCCGGATGGCGATTATCTGCGGTGGATGCAGGATTCGTTGCCGGACGCTCCGGAGTGGACGGCGTGGCAAAAGGCAACCGGAGAGCTGCCACCGGATTTCGGCAAGCTGCCGAAGTCCAATTTGCTGCCCGCCCCCCTGCGCTTTTTCGACGGCAGCCCTGTTGGGAATGCGCCCGAAGATTGGGCAAAGCGGCGTGGCGAAATTAAGCGGCTGTTCGAGAAGTACGTAACCGGAACTTTCCCGCCAAAGCCGCGCATCAGCAGCGTGGTAACGCTGGACGAAGCGCGGGGCGACCGCTACACGGTGCGCAACGTGAGGGTTGAGTTTGGCGGCAAGGGCAAGGGGTCGGTGCGCGTCAGGGTGATTATTCCCGACGGCGCGGCAGGCGAAAAATTACCCGTGATGGTAAGCCCAAATCTGGTGGGGTGGGGTGCAGCGGCTGTCCGGCGTGGCTACATTCATGCAGGCTATGCGGGCAACGACGGCATGGACGACGCCGCCCAGCTCAAGGAGCTTTACCCCGACTTTGATTTTGCCGCTTTGCCCCGCCGCGCGTGGCTGGCGCAGCTGGTTGTTGACTACCTAATTACTCTGCCGCAGGTGGACACGCTGCGCATTGCCATAAACGGCTACTCGCGCGACGGCAAAATGGCCATCATCGCCGCGGCGTTTGACGAGCGCATTGCCGCCGTGCTTGCGGGGAGCACCGGCGTGGGCGGGGTGGTGCCGTGGCGCTTTGCCGGCGAGCGGGGCGGCGGCGAAGGTATCGAAACCACCACTCGGTCGTTTCCATCGTGGTTTGTCCCGCGCCTGCGCTACTTTGCAGGGCAGGAGGACCGGCTGCCGGTGGACGCCAACCTTTTTCTTGCGCTGATAGCGCCCCGCGCAGCCTTGCTCCAGTGGGGCTACACCGATCAGGTGGCCAACGGGTGGGCAATGGAGCAGGCGTACCATTCGGCCCAAAAGGTGTACGAACGCTTAGGGCAGCCGGAGCGAATGGGGTTGCTGGCAATGCCCGGATTTCACGGTAGCAACGACGTGGAGGCAAGCTTCGACTGGCTTGATTGGCAGCTGGGGCGCACCACAAAAAAATGGACTAACCGCTTTATTTTCCCGTGGGATTTTGATCGGTGGCGCGCTGCCTCGGGCGAGAAAATCAGCTTGGCAGCGTATCCTCCGCGAGATGCTTCCGCTCCGGTAGCTTCCTCCCGTGCAGCATGGAGCGCGAAAGCTCCCGAGCTGCGCAGCGCCGTCCGGTGGATGCTGGGCGAAGCGCCTCCGATGCTGGCGCAAAGCCCTGCTCCGGCCATGCGCGGCGCGCGCCCTGCCTACGGGCCTGTGGAGGTGGGCAAAGGCGCTATCGGCAACCCCGGACAGCTGGCGCCCGACGTACCGGCGTGGGTTATTGCTACAGGAGGCGCTTCGTACGGCTGGCCGGCTCCCGAAAAAAATCGCGTTGCGTCGCGCCGCATACGCTTTGGCGGCGTTACGGGCGACCTTTACTATCCGGCCGATACGCCGGAGGGAGCAAAGCTCCCAACGGTTATCTGGCTGCACGGATTTCACTATCCTTTGGGGTACATGTGGGTGTACCGTAAGGATTTGCACCCCATTCTTGCCTTAACGAGGGCGGGCTACGCTGTGCTGGCCTACGACCAGCAGGGCTTTGGTACGCGCTGGAGCGAGGCGGCGCCTTTCTACGACCGCTTCCCGCGCTGGTCGCGCATGGGCAAAATGCTCGAAGATCTGCACGAGGCAGTGAGCGCCCTGCAAAAGGATACGCTGGTGGACGCCGGACAGATAGGAGTTTACGGATTTGCAATGGGAGGAACGCTTGCCCTGTACGCCGCTGCGCTGGACGAGAGAATATCCTGCGCGGTTTCCATAGCGGGCTTTACCCCCATGCGCACCGATGTTGCCGAAAGCGGCATGAGCGGCATGACGCGCTACAGCCACCTCTACGGCTTGATACCGAGGCTGGGGCTGTTTGCCGGCAGCGAGCGTTGCCTGCCTTACGACTACGACGATTTGATGGCGCTCATAGCGCCGCGCCCCCTCCTGATTGTGCAGCCCCTGCGAGACCGCGACGCAAGCCCCGTCCACGTGCGGGAGGCTGTTGGGCGGGCAGGCGAGGTTTACGCGCATCTCAATGCTGCCGCAAGCCTCAGCCTGCAAGAGCCGGACGACTACGGACGCTTGACAGACGCTACGCAAGATAAGGCTGTTGAGTGGATAAAACAACAATTAACAATTAATAATTAATAATTAAAAATTAACAACTACTTAAAAATGAGAAAGATGAAAAATAACATGCAGAGCGGGCTTTGCGCTCACTTTTTGGGTATGGGGATGATGCTTGCCGTTTCGTGCACCTCGTCGCCCAGGGTAACGTTGCAGGAAGACGCGGAAACGTTTACGCTGAATAACGGTATTGTCAAAGCGCGCGTATCAAAAGTAACCGGAGATCTCGTTTCGCTGCGGTACGGCGACGTGGAGATGCTCGCAACGACGCTTTCGCCCGACTTTATTCCCGAGCCAAAGGGAAGCGACCCTGCCGATAACCCAAATTGGCGGGAGCCTTCCATTGCGGGGCGCGCGCACGCTTACTGGTCGCACGACGCTATGGGCGTTAAGGGGTCGGCGCCGGCCATGCCTTCCGTGAGCATCAACCCCGAGGCAAACGGTGGCCGGATAGGGGAGGTTTCGGTAAAAGCCGTTTCGCCGTCGGGGCGCAAGCTGGGCACAGGCCCCGGTACCAACCCTGCCGAGGGAGACGTAGCGATGGATGTCGAAATTCGCTATACGCTTGAGCGCGGAGCATCCGGCGTTTACACCTGCTGTATTTTTACGCATCGGCCGGAGTACCCGCTTGCGCAGTTCAGCGAGGCGCGGCACATCGCAAAGCTGGCTCCGTTTTTTGACTGGATGAGCGTTGACAGGGAGGTGGACTTTTACTACCCCAAAGACCACAACGCGGGCGACAAGTACGTGTACACCGCCAACCAGTCGGAAAACCCTGCCTTCGGCTGGTCGAGCACTACGAAGAAAGTTGGGCTGTTTTTCATCAACCCTTCTATGGAGTACATGGGCGGAGGCCCCACCAAGGTTGAATTTCTTGGGCACCGCGATACCAACAAGGAGGCCGCGCCGTGCGTACTCAACTACTGGCGCAGCAGCCACTACGGAGGTGCGGAGGCCAACGTAGCGGCAGGAGAAAAGTGGGAAAAAATAATCGGGCCGGTATTCATCTACGCCAACGCAGGCGACACGCCGGAGGCCATCTACGCCGACGCCAGGGAGCGCGCAAAGGTAGAGGCCGGCAGGTGGCCGTACGGGTGGGTAGAGGGAGCTGATTATCCCAAAGCGCAGGACAGGGCTACCGTCAAAGGGCAGCTGGCGGTGGAGGGCATGTCGGCGTTCCAAAACCTCAACGTGGGGCTTACCGCCGGCGAGTACGCTTCGCCGCGGGCAGAAGGAGCGCCCGAAGCGATTACCGGCTGGCAGCGCGATGCTAAGTTCTATCAGTTCTGGGCTAAGGGAAACGCCGACGGAGCTTTTGAAATCGCAAAGGTGCGCCCGGGCTGCTATACGCTCTACGCCTTTACGGACGGCGTTTTGGGCGAATTTGTCCAGGCAGGCGTTGTGGTTGAAAAGGGGCAGACCGTAGATTTGGGCAAGCTCGCGTGGACACCCGTGCGCAGGGGAAAGCAGCTGTGGGATATAGGCATCCCTAACCGCAGCGCCTCCGAATTTTTTATGGCGGCAGAGCGGAGAGACCCGGATATTTCCCTGAAGTACGCCGCTCTTTTTCCCGACGACGTAACGTACACCATTGGTAAAAGCGATTACGGTAAGGACTGGTTTTTTCAGCATGTGCCCCACAACGAAGACACCAGCGCTCGCTCGGCGCCGTTTTACGGAGTTCGCGCTGTGGGGCGGGCTACGCCTTACAGGGTAACTTTTGCCTTACCGTCGGCGCTGGAGGGTAAGGCGGTACTCCGCCTTGCCATCTGCGGAACGGGAACGGGGAGGCTTGACGTGGAGGTAAACGGCAAACCCGCCGGTAGCCTCGAAAATCTACGGGGCGACGGCGTTATTACACGTCACGGCTCGCAGGGCATTTGGTACGAGCGCGAGGTAGAGTTTGACGCCGCCATGCTCAATGCAGGCGACAATACCCTTACGCTCATCGTGCCAAAGGGCGCGGTCAACAACGGCATTGTGTACGACTACATCAGGCTTGAACACCTTATTAAGAACTAAAAACTAAGAACTAAAAACTAAAAACTAATCACTAAAAACTAATCACTAAAAACTATTTTGACATGAACAGGATTTTTACCTCCGCCGCCCTCTGCGCTATCTCGTGCGCCTTTGCGGCAAATGTATTTTGCGCCGAAGAAGTGCGCCAGAATATGCGCCAAATGGAGCGCCTCAACAGAGGCGTGGTGGCCGTTGCGCTTGATACCGGCGTGTTTATCAGCTGGCGACTTTTGGGTGATGAAGACCCGCAAACGCTTTTCAACCTTTACCGGAACGGGGAGCAAGTAAACGGGCAGCCGCTGGCGGGCGCTACCTGCTGGGTGGATGCTGCCGGAGCGCCGACGGACAGGTACATCGTGAAAACTCTCGAAAACGACAAAGAGGTGGCCGCCTCGCCGCAGGTAGCGCCGTGGGACAAGCCCTACATGGCGCTGCAGCTCAACCGTCCGCCCCTGAGCATAGACTCCACGATACCGTATCGGGAGCGGGATAGGATGCAGCTCGCCGGTTACCTGCCCAACGATTGCAGCGTAGGCGACCTTGACGGCGACGGCGAGTACGAGCTCGTGGTAAAATGGAACGCCAGGGCGCGCGACAACTCCCACTCGGGAGTGACCGACCCCGTCCTGCTGGACGCCTACAAGCTCGACGGTACGCACCTTTGGCGGATTGACCTGGGGATAAACATCCGCGCAGGGGCGCACTACACGCAGTTCATGGTGTATGATTTAGACGGCGACGGAAAGGCCGAGGTGGTCTGCAAAACGGCGCCCGGAACAAAGGACGGGCAGGGGAACAGCGTCATCCTTGGCGACGACGACCCCAACGCCGACTACCGTAACGGGGCGGGGCACATCCTCGCCGGCCCCGAGTACCTCACCGTGTTTGGCGGCGCTACCGGCGCGGCGCTCGCCACCATCCCCTACAACCCGCCGCGCGGCAACACCCTCCGCGAAACGTGGGGCGACGACAAGGGTAACCGCGTTGACCGCTTCCTCGCCTGCATTGCCTACCTCGACGGCGTTCACCCGTCGGTGGTGATGTGCAGAGGGTACTACACCCGCGCCGTGCTGGCGGCCTACAGCTTCGATGGGAAATCGCTCACGGAGCAGTGGGTGTACGATTCCGGCTCGATACGGGATACCAAAAATACCGCCTACGGGCAGGGCAACCACAGCATTGCCGCCGGCGACGTTGACGGCGACGGCTTCGACGAAATCATCTACGGCGGCGCCTGCATTGACCACAACGGTACGCTGCTCTACTCCACCGGCCTGGGGCACGGCGACGCGCACCACCTCTCCGACCTCGACCCCGACCGACCGGGGCTGGAATTTTTTGACGTGCACGAAACCAAGCCAAGCCCGGCCGGCGTAGAGCTGCGGGACGCCCGCACCGGCGAGCTCCTCTTTGGCCGACCCACCAACGTTGACGTAGGCCGGGGAATGGCGGCCGATATTGACCCCAACCACCGCGGATTTGAGTTTTGGAGCTCGGCGAGCGACAGCGTTTACAGCATCAAGGGCGAGGTTATCGCCACCAAAAAGCCGTCGGTCAACTTCCGCATATACTGGGATGGCGACCTGCAGGACGAGCTGTTAGACGGTACGAAGCTCGATAAGTGGGACGGCGCCCGCGCTGTCCGCTTGGTGAACTTTGCCGACTTTGGCGCGCGCTCCATCAACGGCACCAAGCAAAATCCCTGCCTGAGCGCCGACATCCTAGGCGACTGGCGCGAGGAGGTCATCCTTTACGACGGCAACGACCCAAGCCGGCTGATGATTTTCACCACCACCATCCCCACCGTTCACCGTATGCCCACCCTCATGCACGACCCGCTGTACCGCCTGGGGGTAGCTGCCCAAAACGTGGCCTACAACCAGCCGCCGCATTTGGGAAAATACGTGGGGAATTAATTAACAATTAACAATTAATAATTAATAATTAGAGATAACGCAAATCATTGAACAGAAGAGTGATGTCCACGAATTACACGAATTACACGAATAGCGCTATTCCGGGTGCATTTCAACTTGTCGCTTTAAATAATCCCGTAGGGATTATTCGCTCGGTAGAAAACACGAATGGTGTCCCTCTTTGGCATCCCGTAGGGATGCATCCCTACGGGATGCCGACAACCACCGGAACGTTGTCTTTTCTACCGAGCGATTCATTCCTACGGAATGAGCAAAAGCGACAATTTGAAATGCACCTCCGGGAAGCTGCCGATTTGCCTTATATCTGTTTTTATTGTATATTTGTCTTTGCTTTGCACAACCGCACATATCTTCTTGGAAGGTAAAGAATAAAGCGAACCTGCTTGTCGGCAGCGCTTGATTTGGCGCATGTTTTGCAGGTAACTTGCAGGTAGTTGTGCTACAGAGCATGATACATGATAAGATTAACCGCTTGCCGCTGTTGGCGTAACCGGCAGCGCAGCGGCAGCAGGTATCTCCTTGCAAGGCTTTCTCTCTTGTCGTAACTTATTGCTGTGCGCGGGTTATTTTTTGTGCTTTCCCCGTTAGGGGAACAATATCAATAGAAAAACGGGAGTAACCGCTTCGCTCCGGTTCCCCGTAGGGGATTAACAGCTAAGAGATGAATGCCCTACGGGCAGTAAAGCGGATTTGTTGGGCTACGGTTCTATTGATATGGATGCCCTACGGGCAATAAAGCGGACTTGTTGGGTTGCTGTTCTATTGATATGGATGCCCTACGGGCAATAAAGCGGATTTGTTGGGCTGCTGCTCTATTGATATGAATGCCCTACGGGCAATAAAGCGGATTTGTTGGGGTGCTGCTCTATTGATATGGATGC
>JAISAC010000117.1 GCA_031266935.1 Prevotellaceae bacterium | reverse complement strand
TTTTAAAGTGTTCGTGAACTCGCTACGCTCGGTTTCACCTAATTTATCTAACAAAACAACCTCAGTAGCACATAGTTACATAATATATCCAAACCTCATTACCTCATTTTTTTCGTACCCATTTCATCGTTTTAATGAGGTAATGAGGTATTATTATGTTCATTAATTCATTGCTACTGAGGTTGTTTTGTTAAAAAAATGAGGTAAAACCGAGCGTAGCGAGTTCACGAACACTTTAAAATAAACACAAGTGAGTAAATAAGGTTTCAAGCTGCCGCAGGAATGACGGTGGGAGGATGGAAAGACTCAAAATGAAATTTTCGTAGCGCCTCAAAAAAAAGAAATAGCCAAAAATTTGGACGTTTTACATTTTTTGATTAAACTTGCAGATTAATTCATTTGCTCAAAAACAACAAAACTCATTGAATATAAACGACTTGAGCAGCAATTTAAGGAGCGGAAGGCAGCGGCAGTTCGATTGCAGGTATTTGGAAATGGCGCGTATATGGGGGAAAAATTCCTACTGTAAGCGCCGCCAGGTAGGCGCGCTGTTGGTCAAAGACCGTGTCATCATTTCGGACGGGTATAACGGTACGCCTTCGGGCTTTGAGAACGAATGTGAGGAGGACGGCGTTACCAAGCCGTACGTGCTGCACGCCGAGGCCAACGCCATAACCAAGGTGGCCAAATCCAACAACAGCAGCGAGGGCGCAACGCTTTACGTTACCTCGTCGCCCTGCGTGGAGTGCGCCAAGCTTATCATTCAGGCAGGCGTTAAGCGCGTTGTTTTTGCCGACCACTACCACGACGTCAACGGTATTGGCCTGCTGGAGCGTGCCGGTATTGAGGTTGAACAAATTAACATTGATTAAACAAAAATGGCAATACAGTTCAAAAAAACAAAGATAATGATGCCCTTTATGCTGGCAGGTGTGCTGGCGCTGGGAATTATACTCGGAATCCGCCTGCAGGAGTCAAACCTGCAACGGCAATACCAGATAGTGCAAAAGTGGAATAAGCTCAACACAATTCTCAACTATATTGACAAAGAGTACGTTGACAACATCCCGCGCAGGGAAATGGAGGAGCAGTCTATTGAGTTAATACTAAAATCGTTAGACCCCCATTCGGTATACATTCCTGTTTCGGAGATGCAGAGCACCAACGAGCCGCTGGAGGGAAATTTTGACGGCATAGGCGTTTTATTCAACACCCTGTCGGATACCGTCTTTGTAATGAGCACCGTGGCCGGTGGGCCGTCCGAGCGCGTGGGTGTGCTGTCGGGCGACCGCATTATTACCATCAACGATAGCATAGTGGCAGGCCGCAAGCTGCCGCAAGACAGCCTGGTGAAGCTGCTGAGAGGCAAGAGCGGCACCAGGGTCGCCGTGGGAATAAAGCGCTCGGGCGAAAAAAACCTCGTCCCGATAACCATTACGAGGGGCAAAATTCCAATCAAAAGCGTAGATGTTGCCTACATGTCAACGCCACGTACCGGCTACATTAAGATTTCCAAATTTTCGCGCAACACTCACGAAGAATTTGAAAAAGCGGTGCAAAAGCTGCTGGAAAAAGGTATGCAAAGCTTGGTGCTCGACCTGAGGGGAAACACCGGCGGGTACTTAGACCAGGCCATCGAAGTTGCCAACGAAATTTTGAATACGGGTACGCTCATCGTATATACCGAAGGCAAAGCCTCCAAGCGCAAGGACTACGTGGCCAACCGGCATGGGCTGCTGACGGGCACTCCCGTAGCCATTCTGATTGACGAAAGCTCGGCGTCGGCAAGCGAGGTGCTGGCTGGGGCCGTGCAGGACAACGACCGAGGGATGATTGTAGGGCGGCGCTCGTTTGGAAAAGGCCTGGTGCAGGAGCCTATCTTCTTCAGCGACGGGTCGGGAATACGCCTTACCGTGGCGCGATACTACACGCCTTCCGGCCGATGCATACAGCGACCATACACCCCCAACAAAAGCAACGACTACTACCGGGAAATACAGCTCCGATTTGAGCACGGCGAGCTGGCCGCTGCCGACAGCATCAAGCAAAACGACTCGCTTCGCTACGTCACCCCCGGCGGAAAGGTGCTGTACGGCGGCGGCGGCATTACGCCCGACGTGTTTGTCCCCATAGATACATCCGATATTAACGAGTACTACCTCAAAATATTTCGCAAAAATTTAATATACAAGTATGCCATCCAATTTGCCGACGCCAACAGGAAAAAGCTGAACGACGTCAAAACTTTTGCGGAGCTCGACAAGTACCTGAGGCGCGAAAAGCTGACGAGCAAATTCATCACCTACGCTGCGAGCAACGGCGTAAGCGGAGCTGAGGAGGAGGTGCGCGTATGCCGCCGACTTATAACCTCGCAAATTAAGGCGCAAATTGGCCGAAACACTCCCCTGGATGACGACGGGTTCTACCCCTTCCTGGAAAGCATAGACAATGCGCTGCAAATAGCAATACAAACCGTCGAAAAGCAACAAGAACTACAAAAATGAACACTTCAAGGCTAATTCGGTACGAGGCAAATAAGCGATCGCTGGGCGCGGCCCTCGTATTCTGCATCTTTTTCGGATTTTTGGGCCTGCACCGCTTTTACGTCAACAAAAAAAACTCCGGCATGGCCATGCTCATCCTTTCGATTATCGTTGTCGGGCTGCCGGTTACCATCGTATGGAGCATCGTTGACCTGTTCCTGGTAAGCGGCATGGTGTCCACCTACAACAACGACCTTGCCGACAAAATAGAGCAACACTACTACCACCATCCGGCAGCAAGCGCATGATAGACTCTACTCCCCTGCTGTACATCGAAACTTACGGCTGCCAAATGAACGTAAACGACAGCGAAGTGGTAGCGTCCGTCATGCGCGAGCACGGCTACGCCACGTGCAGCGCCGCCGAAAACGCCGACTTGGTGCTGATAAACACCTGCTCCATTCGCGAAAACGCCGAGCTGCGCGTGTGGGGAAGGCTTGCCGAGCTGCGCGCGATGAAGCGCAAAAATCCGAGCCTCATGCTGGGCGTCATTGGGTGCATGGCGGAGCGGCTAAAGGAAAAGCTGCTGGAGCAGGAGCAGGCCGTTGACATCGTGGTTGGCCCCGACGCCTACCGCGAGCTGCCCAACCTCGTGAGCATGGCCAAGGCCGGACAGAAGGGCGTTAACGTGGAGCTGTCGCGCGAGGAAACCTACGCCGAAATAGCGCCGGTGCGCTACGAGAGCAACGGCGTATCGGCTTTTGTGTCCATCATGCGCGGGTGCAACAACGCCTGCAGCTACTGCGTGGTGCCCTACACGCGCGGCGCCGAGCGCAGCCGCAGCGAGCAAAGCATACTGCGCGAAGTGCAGGCGCTCATCGACAGCGGATACAAAGAGGTAACGCTGCTGGGGCAAAACGTGAACAGCTACAGGATGTACGCCGGCGACGAAAAAACGGTAGCCTGCTCCTTTGCGCAGCTGCTGGAAAAGGTGGCGCTGCTGTCGCCCGAAATGCGCGTACGCTTCTCGACATCGCACCCCAAGGACATGAGCGACGAGGTGCTGCACGTAATGGCGCAATACCGCAACATCTGCAAAAGCATACACCTCCCGGCGCAGAGCGGCAGCACCCGCGTGCTGGAGCTGATGAACCGAAAGTACACGCGCGAGGAGTACCTTGAGCGCATTGCCGCCATTCGCAGCATCTTGCCCACGTGCAGCATATCTACCGATTTGATAGCCGGTTTTTGCACCGAAACGGAGGACGACCACCGCCAAACGCTATCGCTCATGCGCGAAGCCGGCTACGACTTTGCCTTCATGTTCATGTACTCCGAGCGCCCCAACACCAAGGCGGCGCGACGATACGCCGACGACGTCCCGGAGGAGGTGAAGGCGCGGCGCCTGAGCGAAATCATCGCGCTGCAAGGCGAACTCTCGCTAAAGTCAAAGCAGCAGTGCATAGGAAAGCCCGTGGAGGTGCTGGCCGAAGGCTTCTCCAAAAAATCGAAGGAGCTGCTTTTTGGGCGCACCTCGCAAAACATGGTGGCCGTATTTCCGCGCGGCAGCCACAGCGCCGGAGATTACCTCACCGTAACCCCCACGCGCTGCACACCCGCAACGCTGATAGCAGATCTCCAAAAACCTTATTTCTACTCCAAAAACCTTATTTCTCCAAGGTTACCTTAGTAGCATTGGATAAAACCGGACGCTGTGAACCTGAAAGGTTAAGAGATGCGAAATAAACAAGATATAGCAGTTTTATGATGTGTGGCAAAAGGTGTAATTCAAATTGTCGCTTTTGCTCATTCCGTAGGAATGAATCGCTCGGTAGAAAAGGCAACGT
>JAISAC010000024.1 GCA_031266935.1 Prevotellaceae bacterium | reverse complement strand
ACACACACACACACACACACACACACACACACACACACACACACACACACACACACACACACACACACACACACACACACACACACACACACACACACACACACACACACACCTATGTTCTGCGTGTGCGCATACGCACGCGCAAAATATAGCAGAATTTTTACAAAAAAACAACAGTTTCCCGTACCAAAATTTTTGGGGACAACCCTTTTCTTTGAAATTTGAGCTATATACAATATCTGCCCGAAGGGTTCAGCAGTATTTATTTCATACCGCTAATCAACAACAAGCTATATCTCTATTTATGGATGTTTAAAATAAAAAGAAAATATGAAAGAAATTATTACCCGCATTGATTTGCATACGCTGAAAAACGAAACACACGCCCGTGCAGGCGAAAACTTGAATGCTATTTTTGTAAAGCATAATCCGCAGGCGCTGGGGATCAAGCCCCTTTACGAGCTTTACCGAAGCGCGCTGAACAAAGAGCTGGAGGCGTTTGACCTTATCAGCCGAAACGACCTTGCCGCAAAAATCGCCGATCAAGACCACGCCCGCAGCGCCATTTTTAGGGGATTTATCAGCTCTGTCAGGATAGCAAAAACCCACTTTGACCATCGCCACAGAGAGGCGGCACATCTGCTTTACGACATCCTGAAGCGCCACGAAAATGAGGAAAAAATGACCTTCGACAGCGAAGTCGCCGCCAACGATAGCCTGGGGCACGTGCTGCAGCAATCCGCCGCCTCGCAGGCCATTGCGCAGCTTGGGATGGGCGGGTGGCACGGCAAGCTGACGCAGGAAAACACTACCTTTGCCGCGCTTATAGCTGAGCGCAACAGCGAAATCGTTGAGAAAATAGCGCTCCAGGTGAGGGCGTCCCGCGCCGCAACCGACAGGTACTACAGCGCCATTGTGAACCAAATGGAAAATTTGTGGATGGTGGGCATCACCTCAAGCATCGCTTTCATCAAGGAGCTGAACGCCACGATTGAGCAAATCAGGCATGCCATTGTGCAGGAAGCGGGCAAGCAAAGGGCGATAATATCGCTTTAAGCTCTGCGGAGCTTTTTGAGCTACTTTCCGCCAAGCAGGTGAATATTTCCTTTGAGCGTTTGCTTGATTTTTCTTCGCTGCTTGCTGTAGCCTTGCGCCTTGATGACGTAGAAGTAAACGCCGTCGGGGGCAAGGCTGTTGGTGCCGCGCAGCTTGCCGTCCCACGCAAAGAGCACGCTGCGGCTGTGGAAAACGAGCTGGCCGTAGCGGTTGAAAATGCTGACCTCTATTGCCTCCACCGAGTGCACCTTGCTGTCGGGGTCTTTGAGCTGGTAGGCGTCGTTTTTGCCGTCGCCGTTGGGCGTAAACAGTAGCGGGATGGCGTCAGGCTCGATAAGAAATTCTTCCACCTCCAGCGTTATGCTGTCGCTGTCGGTGCAGCCATGCCGGTTGACCGCCGTCAGCACCATGAGGTACCTGCCCGGCTTGTACGGCTCCGGCGGATACACCGCCTCGGCAGAGTCGGTGGTAACGGTTTGCCACAGCGGCGGCGGTATCACAGAGGTGTCCTCCTGCTCGTACAGGTTGGGAAAAAATATCCAGGTAAACGTCGAATCTCCGGCGTTTATGGAGGTGTTGGCTAAGTAAACGCTGGCAAGCGATTGCTCCGGCTCCTCCATGTTCGTTTTTTCTTCCCACTTTTTCACGCCGTCTTTATCCGTTTTTTCCACGTACTGCTTCATCTGCGCGTAGGTGGACTTCGCCTCAATGATGCCGGTTTCAAGCGTATCTTTGGCGCCAAAGTAGTTCTCGACAGTTACCCTGTACTTGGCGTTGTAAAGCGGGGTGGGAATGTAGGCTATGTAGACGTGCTTCCAGGCGTCGTCGGCATCTATATCTGCGCCTTTGTGTATATCGTCGGGGGTAGTGGTCCACGCTACGTTTTTGATGTAGCAATCTTGGCCTTGGCAATCGGGGTAGCTGCGCGTCTCCTTGCGGGGCGTTCGCCACAGGTCAACGTAGGAGTACGAGTAGTAGCCTTCGCTTGCGGGGTAAAAAATGGCTTGCAGGTTGAGGAAGTCGCAGTCGTGCGAAACAATCGCAATGCTGTCAATCCGAAAGCTGTCAACAAAAACCCACGCACGGAAGGTATCGGCGGCGACAGCCTGCACATCCTTCGCTATCAAAATATTTGCATCGGCAATGTAGTGGCCGCCGCTATCCGAGCCGTCGGCTGCCTTGTGAACCATGTAAAACGAATCGCAGCGCACCGTATCGTACAGCGTTTGCAGCGTGTCGGTAATAACGCGGTAGCAGCCAAAGCCAACGCTGTCGGGCAGCTCGGAGGTGGTGCGGCGGACGGTGTAGATGGCTTGCCGGGGGAAGCTGTCGCACTTGCTGCTGTCGCGCTCCGTGGAGGTAAAAAAGTCTTTTTCTATCCGTAGCGTATCGACCGTATCGACCCAAATGGTTTGAAACGTTAGCGAGGCGGTATCCAGCTTTTGCCACGTAAAGCGCACCGGCCTTCCCTGCGGCTGCGCTGCCGTAAGCTTTCCGGGATGGTTGAAGAAAACAAAAACGGTATCCTGCCTGCTGCTTAGCGGACGGTAAGTGGTATCCGGAGTAGCCCAATACTTGGTGGTATCGCTGTAATCGGGGGATATGGCTCCTATCTGCGCAAGGGCGCCTGCCGAGGGCAGCAGCAAAAAAAGCAGCATCGGCAGAATTTTTTTTTTCGCAAGGTGTATGTACATAAAATCGTAACTCCTAAAGGAGCTGTACGCTATTAGCATTTTTACTTCTATCTTTTCTGCAAACTTATGAAAAATAAACGCCGTGCGCGGCAAGGTTGGCACCATAAAACGTTAATTTTTCTATCTTTGTATTTTTAAAATGAAAAAGCAGAAGATAGTCAACGATCCCGTTCATGGGTTTATCAGCATTCGCAGCCCGCTGGCGTACGAGGTTCTGGAGCATCCCTACTTTCAGCGGCTGCGCAGCGTAAAGCAGCTTGGGCTAACGCATTTGGTATATCCGGGCGCCTGCCACACGCGCTTTCAGCACGCGCTGGGCGCCATGCACCTCATGGGGCAAGCGGTGGAGGTGCTGCGCTACAAGGGGCACGACATTAGCCCCGACGAGGCCGAAGCCGCCGAGTGCGCCATGCTGCTGCACGATATTGGGCACGGGCCGTTCAGCCATACGCTGGAGTTCAGCGTTGTGGGAAAGGTGCCCCACGAGGATATTTCGGCCGCCATGATGCGGGTGCTCAACCGCGAAATGGGCGGACGGCTTGACCTTACGCTGGCCATTTTTGGCGCCTGCTACCCGAAAAATTTCCTGCACCAGCTGGTGTCGAGCCAGCTCGACGTGGACAGGCTCGACTACCTGTGCCGTGACAGCTACTTTTCGGGCGTAGCCGAAGGCGCTATCGGCATAGAGCGAATTATCAAAATGCTGGAGGTGGTGAACGACGAGCTGGTGGTAGAGGCAAAGGGGATACACTCCGTCGAAAACTTCCTGATTGCTCGCCGCCTCATGTACTGGCAGGTGTACCTGCACAAAACGGTGATAGCCGCCGAGCAGCTGCTGGTAAACATTTTTGCCCGCGCAAAAACGCTGGTGCAGCGGGGAGCGCCGCTGGCAGCCGACGAGGCGCTGATGTTCTTCCTAAAGCAGGATTTTGACGCCGCCGGCATGGACAGCGAGCAGGCGCTGCGCTGCTTCGCTGGGCTTACCGACAGCGACGTCGATTGCGCCGTGAAGTCGTGGCGCGCTAACCCCGACAGAACGCTGAGCCTGCTCTGCCAAATGCTCACGGAGCGCAGGCTGCCAAAGGTTGAAGTAAGAAGCGAAGAGTTTGCTGGCCGACAAATTGACGAGCTGCGCCAAAAAACGGCGCAGCTGCTGGACGTAAGCGAGGACGAGGCGGCCTACTTTACGCAGGCAAGCGTGATCACCAACCGCGCGTACAGCCCTGCCGGCGACCCCATAAAATTTTTGCAGCACAACGGCGAGCTGCGCGATATTTACGAGGTCTCGGATATGCTCAACGCTACGGCGTTCCGCCACGAAACAACAAAGCACTTTCTGTGCTACCCGAAGGAGGTGGGGAGAAATTTTGAATTTTGAATTCTGAATTTTGAATTAAATACGCACGGAGCTAAGCACATGACAAAAATGCGAAAAAGTGGGCGCTCAACCCGCAGGGTTGAATGTGAATAACCCCCAATGAAGCGAAGCGATTGGGGGGATTTAAATAAATAATCAAATAAAATCCGGAATAAAAAATTATGGAACTTTCGGCACGAGAAATCGCCGCGCACCTTAACGGCGAAGTGGAGGGCAATCCCGATGTAACCGCGTCGGGATTTGCCCGAATAGAGCAAGGTACGCAAGGTACGCTGTGCTTTTTGGCAAACCCCAAGTACGAAGAATATTTATACAAAACCAACGCCGGCATTGTTATTGCCAACAAAACATTCAAGCTGCGCCAGCCTGTGGCCTGCACCATCGTGTGGGTTGACGACGCGTACCGCGGCATAGCCACGCTGATGGACGTTTACGCCGCGCTGAGCGCAATACACAAAACCGGACGCGAGCGCCCATCATATATTTCGTGGCGCGCCCGCGTGGGAAAAAAATGCTACATCGGCGCATTTTCCTACATCGCCAAGGGCGCCAGAGTGGGCAACAACGTGAAGATTTTTCCGCGCGTGTACATCGGTGCCAACGCTACCGTTGGCGATAACTGCATTTTGTACCCGGGCGCTACCGTATATTCGGGCTGCCACGTGGGGAACGACTGCATTCTGCACGCCGGCGCGGTGGTTGGCTCCGACGGATTTGGCTTTGCGCCCGACGAGCACAAGAGGTACAAAAAAATTCCGCAGATAGGCAACGTGGTTATAGAAGACAACGTAGAGCTGGGCGCGAACACCTGCATAGACCGCGCTACTATGGGCTCTACCATTATCCGCAGCGGGGTGAAGCTGGACAACTTAGTGCACATAGCCCACAACGTGGAGGTCGGAAAAAACACCGTGATGGCCGCCCTGACGGGAATAGCCGGGTCGAGCAAGATTGGCGAGGGCTGCATGTTTGGCGGGCAGTCGGGCATCATTGGACACCTCACCATAGGCAACAACGTATCGCTCACGGCAAGAGCCGGCGTATCCAACAACATCAAGGACGGCGAAACGCACATGGGCTTCCCGAACATGCCGATAAGCTCATACCGCCGGAGCTATGTGATATTTAAAAACCTGCCGGATTTGCAGAAAAAAGTGCTGCTGCTGGAGCGAGAGCTCAACGAACTCAAGAATAAATAACTCCACGTTAAGTATTCCGTAAACGCTTTTGGTAATTTTAATATTTTTATTACCTTTGTTCCCGTTTTATACTAATTTAACCACAATGCAAATCAATCAACGTACTATAAAAGAGGATGTTGCTTTTAGTGGGAAAGGGTTGCATACCGGCTTGCTGGTGGAGATGGTTGTTTGTCCGGCACCTGCCGACCACGGCGTAAAGTTTCAGCGGGTAGATTTGGAAGGAAAGCCTGTAGTAAGCGCCGTTGCCGAATACGTTACCGACACCTCGCGGGGTACCACCATTGAGCGCGACGGCGTGAAAGTAGGCACCATAGAGCACATCATGGCGGCGCTTTTTGGCCTGGGCATTGATAATGCCCTGATACGCATCAACGCACCCGAAGCGCCCATCATGGATGGCAGCGCGCTGGCCTACGTAGAAAAAATGAAACCCCTCCTGCAGGAGCAACCCGAACCGCGCACATACTTTGAGGTAGCGGAAAAAATCGTGCTGCACAATGAGGCAAAGAATGCAGAAATCACGCTCTACCCCGACGACCACTTCAGCGTAAACGTCAACATCGACTTTGGCTCCAAGGTGCTGGGCTATCAGTATGCAGGCATCGCCTCGGTGGACGAAGTCCCCACGGAAATAGCGCCCTGCCGCACGTTTGTGTTCTTCCACGAGCTCGAATTTTTGCGCCAAAACAACCTGATAAAAGGCGGCGACGTGGACAACGCCATCGTCATAGTGGAACAGGAGGTTACGCAAAACGACGTAGACCGCGTGGCGCACCTGTTCAACAAGCCAAGCATAGCGCGGCTGCCGGAAGGCTACCTCAACAACCTCGAGCTGCGCTTTGCCAACGAGCCGGCGCGGCACAAGCTGCTCGACCTGCTGGGCGACCTCATGCTGGTGGGGACACCCATTAAGGGGAAAATTATTGCAGCACGTCCCGGACACCAAATCAACACAAGCTTTGCCAAAGAGCTTCGCAAGATTATCAAAAAGCAAAGCAGCAAGCCCGCCGCACCCAAGTACGACCCCAACGAGCCGCCGCTCTACAACATCAACCAGATAAAGAAGCTGCTGCCGCACCGTCCGCCGTTCCTGCTGGTAGATAAGATTATCTACATGGACGCCGAGTCTGTGGTGGGCATAAAAAACGTAACGATGAACGAACCGTTTTTTGTAGGCCACTTCCCCGACGAGCCGGTTATGCCCGGTGTGCTCATTGTGGAGGCCATGGCGCAGTGCGGCGGTATTTTGGCGCTCAGCACCGTACCCGACCCCGAGCACTACAGCACCTACTTCCTGAAAATAGGCGACACGAAGTTCAAAAAAATGGTCGTGCCCGGCGATGCGCTCGTGCTTAGCCTCAAGCTGGTAGAGCCTATCCGGCGGGGGCTGGTGCACATGCTGGCGCAAGCGTTCGTTGGCAACGTGCTCGTAACCGAAAGCGACCTGCTGGCGCAAATAACAAAAAACCGATAAATTTTTGAATTTTGACATCCCCCAAAATCACCATGAATAACGTTCACCCCGAAGCCAAAATTGGCGCAAATGTAACGATAGAACCCTTTGCAACCGTTCACAAGGATGTGGTTGTTGGAGACGGCACGTGGATAGGTGCAAATGTTGTGCTGATGAACGGCACCCGTATTGGCAAAAATTGCAAAATATATCCGGGCGCCGTGATTGGCGGCGAGCCGCAGGATTTGAAGTTCGAGGGCGAATACTCTACCGCCGAGGTAGGCGACAACACCGTCATCCGCGAGTATGTTACCATAAACCGCGGCACGGCTGCCAGCGGCAAGCTGCGCACAATAGTAGGCAGCAACACCCTCGTCATGTCGTACGTGCACATAGCGCACGACTGCTGCATAGGCAGCAACGTCATCATGGCGGGATACGCAGGCTTGGCCGGCGAGGTGGAAATTGGCGACTGGGCTATTCTGGGTGGAGGCGCGCTGGCGCACCAGTTTGTGCGCATCGGCGAGCACTCCATGATTTCGGGCGGCGCTAAGATTGGCAAGGATATACCGCCCTACGTGCTGGTTGGGCACGAGCCTCTGGCGTACGGCGGCGTGAACGTGATAGGCCTGCGCCGCCGGGGCTACACGGCCGCGCAGATGGAAAAAATACACGATGTGTACCGCATACTGTACCAAAGCAAGCTCAACGTAACGCAGGCATGTGAAGAAATAGACAAGCTGCCCGCCTGCCCGGAGCGCGACGTCATCCTCAACTTTGTTCGCAGCAGCAAGAGAGGCATCATAAAGGCAAACGTAAGCGCCGAGGTGGAAGACAAAGCGTAGCGTGCGCGCAAAAGCCCCTGGCGTCCAAAATGTAGAATTGAGCGTGTTTTTCCGAGCCTAAAAACACTCAACGCTAACAATATCAACAAAAAATAAGGGAAATGTTGATATTTTTTTGTGCCCGCATCAATAATGCAACATGCTAATATGTAATGTATTGCATAATTTTGCGGCGAGAGAGGCTAAAAGAATGGCAGAAATGCTTGAAAAAAAACCGGAAAAAATTTGGTAGTTCAAGTAAACCCATATACTTTTGCATACAACTTTTAATCACTTTTTTAAACTTCTAAAAAGTAAATATTATGAACAAAGCTCAATTGGTTGATGCAATTGCTGAAAAAGCAAACTTGACAAAAGCAGATGCAAAACGTTCGTTGGACGCTTTCACTGAGATTGTTGCGAAAACTTTGAAGAAAAACGACAAGATTGCTCTTGTTGGTTTTGGTACTTTCAGCGTTTCGCAGCGTAGCGCACGTACGGGACGTAATCCGCGTACCGGCGATCCTATCAAAATTAAGGCGAAAAAAGTGGCCAAATTTAAAGCAGGTAGCGAGCTCTCTTTCTAAGAAAGTAGGGGTTTAACCTTTTGTAAGAAAGGGGAATCGGGAGATTTCCCTTTTTTTATTAAAAAAAATTAAACCAGACGAATGACCGACTCCCGGCAGGCAATATCCATCCTTGCCGCTTGCGCCACCGAAGCCCGCGTAGCGCAGCTGCAGCGGGCGCTGGCCGAGCGTACGCGCTACATCGCGGTGTGCCTTGAGGATATTTTCCAGCCGCAAAACGCAAGCGCCGTGCTGCGCTCGTGCGACGCTTTTGGCGTACAGGATGTGTACATTGTAGAGCAGCGCAACCGCTTCACGCTCTGCCGCGATGTTGCGCTGGGCAGCGACAAGTGGCTCACCCTGCACCGGTACGGCAGGCCGCACGAGGAGCCTGTAGCGGCTGCCGCAGCCTGCCTGCGCAGAAAAGGCTACCGCTTAGTGGCAACCACGCCGCACAAGGGCAGCATCCCCATTGACGAGCTCGATTTGACGAGGGGAAAAGTTGCGCTGATGTTCGGCGCCGAATATACAGGCCTTTCCGGCGCGGCAATGCGCGCTGCCGACGAGCTGGTAACGGTGCCCATGCGCGGCTTTGTCGAAAGCCTCAACCTGTCGGTGTGCGCTGCAATCGTGCTGCAGCAGCTCTCGCAAAGGTTAAGGCTGCAAAATATTGCATGGCAGCTGGACAGCAGCGAAAAGGAAGAGCTGCTGCTGGCGTGGCTCAAAAAATCGGTGCGGCGCAGCGACCAAATCTTACAAGCAAAAAGACAGCAGTAATTTTCAATTTCATAAAAATTAAAAAATAACCTATATTATGTTTTCTCAGAGAGATACAGCCCAGCTGCAAGCGCTGGGTATTTCGCAAGGCGACGCCGAGCAGCAAGTAGAAAATTTCAAAAAAGGGTTTCCGTTTTTGAGAGTATTATGCCCCGCTACCCTCAACAAGGGTATCTTGCCGCTTGACGCAAAAAAAGCGGACGACCTGGCGGCTGCGTTCGACAGCTTCGACGGAACGCTCCTCAAGTTTACGCCGGCTTCGGGAGCCGCCTCGCGCATGTTCAAGTCGCTGTTCGAGGCGGAGGATATTTTGGCAAGAGGCGAAAAGCCGGACTTTGAAAGCAAGGAAATGAAGCCCGTCAAAGAATTTTTTGGTCGGCTTCGGGATTTTGCGTTTTACGACGAGCTGAAAGCCTTGCTTGCCCGGCAAAACGTTTCGTGCGACGATGCTGCCGACGAAAAAACGCAGCTGACAATACTGCAAGCGCTCTTGGATAGCAACGGAATGGGCTACGGCTCGCTGCCCAAGGCGCTGCTCAAGTTTCACCGCTACCGCAGCGGCGCGCGCACGGTTGTGGAGGAGCACTTGGTTGAGGCGGCGCTTTACGCAAAGGACAAGCGCGGCGTGGCGCGGCTACACTTTACCGTGTCGCCGGAGCACCGTGCGCTGTTTGAGAAGCTGGTGCGCGAGGTCAAGGAAAGCTACGAAAGCGAGTATGGGGTGCGCTACGAGATTTCCTTTTCGGAGCAAAAGAAAAGCACCGATACCATTGCGGTGGACATGCACAACGCCCCTTTCCGCAACGCCGACGGGAGTATCCTGCTGCGCCCGGGCGGGCACGGCGCGCTCATCGAAAATCTGAACGAGCAGCACGCCGACCTGGTATTTGTGAAAACCGTTGACAACGTAGCGCCCCACTCCCTCATGCCCGATACGGTGCGCTACAAGAAAGCGCTGGCAGGCCTGCTGCTGCAGCTGCGCGGCAAGGTATTCGGCTACCTCAGCGCGCTCGAGGGGCACCCCGACGACAGCTTGCTGACGGAGATACAGAGGTTTTTTGAGAACGACCTCTCGTTTACTTTCCCGAAAGGGTGGGAAAGCGACAGGCTTGGCTACCTGCGCACGAGGCTGCGCTGCCCCATTCGCGTTTGCGGAATGGTAAAGAACGCCGGCGAGCCTGGCGGCGGCCCCTTTATCGCCTTCAACCCCGACGGCTCGGCCTCGCCGCAAATTGCCGAGAGCTCCCAGCTCGACCTGAGCAACCCGGAGGTCAAAGCCATTTTTGGCAGCGCAACGCACTTCAACCCGGTTGACATGGTCTGCTCGTTTGTTGACCACAAAGGTAACAAGCTTGACCTGAAAAAATTCCGCGACCCCGCCACCGGATTTATTTCGTCCAAAAGCAAGGACGGCAAAGCGCTCAAAGCGCAGGAGCTGCCCGGCCTGTGGAACGGCGCCATGAGCGGCTGGATTACGGTGTTTGTGGAGGTACCTCTCACTACCTTCAACCCCGTGAAAACGGTGAACGACTTGCTCCGCAACCGCCCTTAACGCCGGAATTTTTACTTAGGGATAAGAAATAAATAACATATAACGGATATAAAAATGTCGTCCCCCTCGGCTACGCTCGGGGCAGGCTCTGCGGGACTTAGCGGGAGCCTCTTGCTTGTCCCCGTATGCTGAAGCATACGGTTAATAGAGTGTCACCCCTGCGGGGTTTGCAGCATACGGATTGCAGCATACCTGCGTAGAGACGCGGCGCGCCACGTCTCTACAACG
>JAISAC010000001.1 GCA_031266935.1 Prevotellaceae bacterium | reverse complement strand
GTCATTGTAGATGTTGGCAGAAAAGTCCCGCAGGGACGACACTTTATTAACCGTATGCTTTAGCTTACGGCGTTAAGAGCTAATACGGAGCGGAGATGTGCGGATGCTCGCTTGTCCGGGCAGTCCCGCAGGGACGACACTTTATTAACCGTATGCTTTAGCATACGGTGTACGGCATACGGCATACGGCAAAAAAGAAAGAACTAAAATAATGTAAAATCTAAAATCTGGAATATGAACATAATTAATAAATACTTGTGTGCCTGCGCTTTTTTGGCAGCCATTGCATCGTGCAAGGACGACAGGTGGGACGAGCATGCCAGGGCGACAGGCGAGCTGCAGGGCGTCAGCCTCAAGGAGGCCATACAGGCCGAAGCGGAGTGCAGCGCTTTTTACGCAGCGCTGGTGAGCACAGGGTACGATACGCTGCTGGCGTCGGCAAACAGCTTCACGGTATTTGTGCCCTCCAACAGCGCATGGCAGCAGGCTATGGGCGCAAAGTCCATCGGAGAGCTGCGGGTTGAGGTGGCCAACCACATTGCCTACGACAAGCGCCTCACCACCGCACCGGACTTTTACACAAGCCCGCTGCGAATGTTCAACGGAAAGATGGTGCGCTACGACAGCGTGAGCAGCACGTTCAACAGCGCGGCCATCACGTCGAAAGACCGCGTTGCCGCCAACGGCGTTTTCCACCTGACCGACGCAGCGCTGGAGCGGCGCGATAACGTTTGGGACTACATTTACGGGCTTCGCAGCGCCCTCTACCCGCAGGTGCAGTTCCTCAAAAGCGCTACCGTAAACCGCCGCGAAATGGACATGGGCAGGAGCGTACAGGTGGGCGTGAACGGAGTGGGGCAGCCCGTGTACGATACAGTATGGGCAGACGTGAACGATTTCCTCAAAGCATTTCCCCTCAACGACGAAACCAAAGAGTGGACGTACGTGGTGCTGCAAAGCGATGGCTTTGACCGGCTCTTCACGAAGTATCGCCCCTACTTTGCGCAGGCTTCAACCCAAAGAACCGACTCGCTGACCTACATCAACGTATGCCGGGACTTTGTGTTTGAGGGCAGGGTAAACATCGCGCTGCACGATACCCTTGCCAACGCCGACGGGGTGAAGGTGCCGCTGGGGAGGGCAACCATTGCGCAGACCTACGAGGCATCCAACGGCAGAGTTTACGTAATCAACGAAAGCAACATCCTGCTGCGCGAAAAGATAAAGCCGGTGATGATAGAGGGCGAAGCCTACAACCCGCTCAAGGCTGCCGACCCCTCCTACATTTTTACGCGCTACAAGCTTTGGGCAAGCGGCGACAGGGACGTGATGCTGGCCGGCAGAGCGGCGCAAACCGATACCATGCACGTTACAGGCTCTCTGGGGCAGGACTCGACGTACACCGTGAAGAAAACGTTCCTCACCGAATCGTCGGACGGCAACAAGCCCAACGTGTATAACTCCTACGTAGAGTACAAAGCGCCTGTTTACGCGGTGAGCTACGAAATTCACTACGTTGCATACGATGATATTGCCTCCCACTTCTCCGACCCGCTGCAAACCCTGCGCATTGAGCAAAAGCTTTTTGCCTCCATGCCCGGCAGGCCTGCGCTGCAAAAGGGTACTAAGTACAGCTCCGACGCCGTGGCCAACAGCTACATGACCGACAGAGTAGATGACATTGCGCGCTTCGATACCTGCTTTGTGGCCATAGATACTGCCGGCATACACAGAGAGCGGAAAATGCGAAAGTGGACTGTCAGCCGGCAGCGAGCGCAGGCAATACAGGCGCCCGTGAGTGGCGCTCCGCAGGCATACATCATGTCGGTGCCAACGGCGGGAGAGATAACCCTCTGGCTTTGCAACACGGCACGAGACAAGGACTACGCCTCGCAGCTGCAAGGCTTCCTCTTCCTTGACTACATTAAGCTTGTACCGATACTGGAAGACAACTAAAAACTAAAAACTAAGAACTAAGAGTTAAGAATGTCTAAGTGCTTTAACTTACGGCAAGCGGATGCCGCTCCCGTCAAGTCCCGCAGGGACGACCCCCGTATGCTAAAGCATACGGATAATAGAGTGTCACCCCTGCGGGGTTTGGTGCAAGCGGAGTCCCGCAGGGACGACACTTTATTAACCGTATGCTTTAGCTTACGGATAATAATAGAGTGTCACCCCTGCGGGGTTTGGTGCAAGCGGAGTCCCGCAGGGACGACACTTTATTAACCGTATGCTTTAGCTTACGGTTATTTGGAATCTGAAATCTAAAAATCTGAAAAATATATGAAAACAAAATTGTTGCTTTTTTTCGTGCCCTTTCTATTTTCGCTGGCGGCGGCAGCCCAGCCGGGCGGCGAGGCGCCGGCAGCGGATGCCGGTAGCGGTAAGGCTAAAATCTTTGTCCGCGGGCGAGTGCTCAGCTCCGAAAGCGGGAAGCCCATACCGGGCGTATCCGTGGGCATACCCGACGTGGCCACCGCCATTACCGACGACGACGGCCGGTTTTCCTTGGGCGAGGTAAGGAAAGGCTTGGCTATTGAGGTGCGCATGAGCGGTTTTGCCTACAAGGAGGTGGTGGCCGGCGCTGACGGCGACGTTACCATATACCTGCACGACGAATCGTTCAAAACGATGTACCGGCAGGTGGGAGCGCCGTTTGGAAGCAAGAGCTTTGTGGAAACGCCCTACGCTGTTGCGGCAATCTCCAACAGGGAGAACTACAGGAAGGCTGCCCTCAGCCCCGAATCGCTCATACAGGACGAGGTGGCCGGCGTGAACACCCTGCTACGGTCGGGCGCGCAGGGCGCCGGTGGAAACATGTACATGCGCGGTTTCTCGTCCATCAACGCAGGCAGCCAGCCGATGATACTGATAGACGGGGTGCCCTACGAAAATGCTATGGTAACGCCTTCGCTCATCAGCGGCAACAACATTACCCCCCTGACGGGGATTGACGCGAAGGATATTGAGAATATTACCGTCCTCAAAGACGCCACCTCGCTATACGGGAGCAAGGGCGCCAACGGCGTGATTTTGATAGAAACGGCAAAGTCGCAGGAGCAGGCTACAAAAATTGATTTCCACGCATACGGAGGGCTGGACTTTGCCCCCGCCACGCAGTACGCCATGATGAACGCCTGGGAGTACCGCTCGTACCTCACCGAAATGCTGCTGAGCAGCGGAGGCTACACCTCGGCGCAAATTCAAAGCCTGCCCTACATCAGCTCCGAAAAGCCCGTAGTGCAGCCCTGGGGCGTGGAGGGCAACGAGGACTACTACCGCTACCGGCAGGAAACCGACTGGCAAAAGGAAATTTTCCAAAACGGCGTCAACCAGAACTACTACCTCTCCATCAAGGGCGGCGACAACATTGCGCTCTACGCGCTCTCGGTAGGCTACCTCAACCATGACGGCATCGTAAAGAATACCGGTTTTTCGCGCTACGCTACCCAGTTCAACTCGCAAATCAACGTGCTGAAAATGCTGAAAATGAGCACAAACATGAGCTTCACCTACGGCGACAGGCAGCTGGCGTACGAGGGTAGCCTCTCCAGCTTCAACCCGCTGTACGTGAGCCTCGTGAAAGCGCCGTTTATGTCGCCGTTCAGGTACAACAACCAGGGTATGCAAACACCGGTGTACGAGCAGGCTGATATTTTTGGGGTGGCCAACCCCACCGCGCTGGTGGGCGAAAACAGCTCGGTGGGGAACAAAACCTACCGCTTTTTCGGCAACGTGGGCGCTACCTTAGACTTGGGTAAAGGATTTGACCTGAACGGAACCTTCGGCGTAACGTTCGACAAGTCGCGGGAGAGCATTTTCCTGGCAAAAAACGGCCTCTACCACGACCCGCTGCCCTCGAGCGAGGTTACCAACGAAATACAGGGTTTGGTGTCCCGCTTTTTGCAGTACTACCTTGACGCCCACGCCAGCTACCGGCGCGAATTTCAAAAAGCGCACAGCCTGAGCGCGCACCTGGGGATGCGCTACCAAACAAACGCTACGGAGGGCGACTGGATAAAAGCCTACAACTCGTCGAGCGACGACCTGCAGTCGCTGGGAAACGGAAACCTCAGCTTGGCCTCCATGTCGGGGGTGCTGGGCGGATGGAAGTGGATGTCGCTTTACTTCAACGGAGAGTACTCGTACCTGAAGCGCTACTTTGTTGCCTGCAACGTGGCGCTGGACGCTTCCTCCCGCTTTGGGAAGGAGGCCGACGGGATTAAGCTGTTCGGGAATGTGTTTGGCGCTTTTCCCTCCGTTACCGCTGCATGGCTTGCCTCGTCGGAGGATTTTATGCGCCGGCTGGGGATGGTGGATATCCTGAAGCTGAGGGCGAGCTACTCCATCTCGGGCAACGACGATATTGGAAACTACAACACGCGAACAACCTACACCTCGCAAAACCTCTTTGGATACTACGGCCTGCTACGCGCCAACATCGCCAACACCGAGCTGAAGTGGGAGCAAAGCGCGAAGCTGAACGTTGGCCTTGACCTCGCCTTGCTCAACGAAAGGCTAAGCTTGAGCCTCGACGTCTACCAAACCGCCATTACCGATTTGCTGACGTGGAAAAAGGGCAGCGAGTACTACGGCATTGAGCAGTACGCCGTGAACGACGGCGCCATGAAGAACACGGGGGTTGACCTGAGCATTCAGGCGCGGGTTGTAAACGCCGCCGTAAAGTGGGATGTGGGGCTGAACCTGTCGCGCTACCGCAACGAGGTAACCGACCTCTCGGACGGCGAAAAGATAACCGCCATTGCGGGCGCCAACATCCGGACTAAGGCAGGGGCGCCGGTAGGGCAATTCTACGGCTACAAAACCGACGGCGTTTACGCCACATCCGCCGAGGCCGCCGCAGCAGGGCTTAACATCCAACGCGGCGACGGAGCGCTCATACCGTTCCTGGCCGGCGACGTGCGCTTCGTCAACCTCAACGGCGATAATATCATCGACGAAAAGGACATGGCCGTGATAGGCGACCCCAACCCCGACCTGTTCGGCTCCATCGTCAGCAAGCTGCAGTGGAAGCGCTGGACGCTCAACGCCGTCATCACGTTCTCCTACGGAAATGACGTGTACAACGCGCTCCGCGCCAACCTCGAAGCCATGACCGGAACCGAAAATCAGACGGTGGCCGCCGGCAACCGCTGGAGCTACGAGGGACACCAAACATCAACCCCAAAAGCTGTATGGGGCGACCCAAGAGGCAACGCCCGATTTTCCGACAGGTGGATAGAGGACGGGTCGTACATCCGCCTCAAAAGCCTCTCGATAGCCTACGATATACCCCTGCGCCTCAACTTCATCAAAGGCCTGCAGGTGTACGCCACCGGAAATAACCTCCTGACCTTTACAAAGTACTTGGGCTACGACCCCGAGTTCAGCGCAATGCAAAGCCCCCTGTACTACGGCGTTGATATGGGCATAACGCCGCACCCCAGAGCCGTAATGCTGGGCGTAAAGCTGGGACTGTAGGCGAACTAAGAACTAAAAACTAAAAACTAAAAATTAAAAGGTATGCAAAACCTTATTTTCGTTCAAAAAACCTTAGTAGAGACCTCACCCCCGGCCCCTCTCCGAAGGAGAGGGGAGCCGGTACACGAGGGTAGCTGCTGTAGCTCTGCTCCCCTCTCCTTTGGAGAGGGGCCGGGGGTGAGGTCTCTACGGCGGATGGGCGAGCATCCGATGTGCAATCGTACATCGTGCAAGTCCCGCAGGGACGACACATCGCCTATCCGTATGCTAAAGCATACGGTTAATAGAGTGTCACCCCTGCGGGGTTTGCAGCAGGTGGGCATCCCTCCCGGGCAGTCCCGCAGGGACGACACTTTATTAACCGTATGCTTTAGCTTACGGGAAGTCAAAATATATAAAACAACCTCATTAAAACGATGAAAAAAGTGAAGCGATTAATATTCCTACCTGTGTTGCTGTTTTTTGCAGCGGCTTTTACGCCGGCATGTTCGGACATGCTGGACGTGGTGAACGAAAACGAAGTGGACGTTACCCAGCATTACAACACTGCCGGTGATGCCGACAACGCCATTTTGGCCATTTACGGCAAAATGATGGGGCTGGTGGACAGGCTTATAGTCCTGGGCGAGCTCCGCGCCGACCTGATGGACATTACCCCCAACGCTACCTTCGACATGGCGGCCATAAGCAGCCACACCGCTACCGCCGCAAACGAGTACTGCAACGTTGCGCCTTTTTACGAGGTGATACTCAACTGCAACGATGCCCTGACGAATTTTGACAAAATGCTGGAGGAGAAGAAAATGAGCAACGCCGACTACCGCCACCGCTACGCCGACGTCGCTACGGTGAGGTGCTGGATTTACCTCCAGCTCGCCATCCACTTTGGGAGCATACCCTATGTCACCGAGCCTCTCACCACGGTGGCGGAGCTCAAGCGCGCCCAATTTTCGCCAAAGAGCTTCGACGAAATTTTGCAGCTCCTCATTGCCTGCATGGAGGGGCTGCCATCCAAGGGGCTATCCACCGCCTCGCCGCTCTACGACGTTACCATCGACGGCTACTTCACCCGAATGTTGTTCCTCAACAAGTACTTTGTGCTGGGCGACCTCTACCTCTGGGCCGACCGCTACGTGGACGCCGCCGCGCAGTACTACGCCGTTATCGACGAGGCCGAGCGCCTGTTCTTTTCCGGAAACGAAAAGGTGGCCTACAAGCTCGACGGATGGGTGTGGGCGGGCAGCAACGAACCTAAGTTTCAGGTTTGCTACGTCCGGTACAAGGACCAGGACCAAAACTCATTCCGGAACAAGTGGAAGGAGATATTCTCGAGAACTTCTACCGACAGCGAGCTGCGGCAGGAGATGATTACCATGTGGAGCTACAACCCAAGCTTTGCCCCGAGGTACCCCTTAGTGGAGATATTTGCCAACACCGGGCTGGGAGAGTACCGCCTGAAGCCCTCCGAATACGCCATTGACCTCTGGGAGAACCGGCAAACGCAAACCAACGGATTTGTGTACGACGGGCGCGGCAAGGAGGCTTCGTTTGACTACGTCAACGGGCAGCCCGTGGTCATCAAGTACCTCTACGACTACTACTCCCGCACCATAGACGCCAACAGAACCATTCACTTGGACTACAACAGCCTCGAAAATGAGTTTGCCGTGCAGGGCAAGTGGTTTGTGCAGCGGGCTGCCCTGCTGCACCTCCGCTACGCCGAGGCCGCAAACCGAGCGGGGTACCCCGATTTGGCCTACGCCCTCCTCAACGATGGCATATTTACAAGCTACAACTGGTCGATGGAGGACGGCAGCAAGCGCGCCGACAACAACATATCGGGCGTGCAGTACACCGGCTACAAGCCCGCGAGCGACAACAGCCTGTCCCTACCCTACCCGTCCCCATTTTACCTCGACGCGCGCATGAGCAACAGCGCAACGCCCTACTTCCGCTCCCCCTGGCGCGACAACTACGGCATACGCCGACGCGCCTCGCTCACAAACGTCGAAAAGCCCGATTGGGTCATCAACCAGGCCGACAGCATCCGGTGGTTAGAGGAATCGCTCCTTGTGGAGGCCGCCCTGGAGTGCGGATTTGAGGGGCACCGCTGGGGCGACATGCTCCGCATTGCCATGCGCAAGAACAGGGATAACGGCTCGGGTACCCTATACATCAACGACTTGATGGGCAAGGCAAAGAGCATACCAGCCCTCACGCCCGAAACGTGGTTTTTGACAACGAAGGAGTAAGATTAATAATGGCAATAATGGTACTAAGGTAGCCCTGTGAAAATAAGGTTTTTGAAGAATTTTAGGTTGACAAATAAAGGTTGCACGTATAAAAAACCTTATTTGTATTCAAGGGCAACCTTAGTAGCAGAAAATAATAATGATAACACACACATTCAACCTTATTACCTTATTGAAATAAGGTGTGTGGTTGAAAAATAAGGTCAATAAGGTTTTGAAATCGCGATTGTGCTTGGTGCTACTAAGGTTGCCCTGTGAAAATAAGGTTCTAAAAAATTGCAGG
>JAISAC010000005.1 GCA_031266935.1 Prevotellaceae bacterium | reverse complement strand
TTTAGCTGCTTGCTATCAACTATCAGCGCATTGCAATTGTGCTGATACTGCATGTTCATCATCAAATCCAACATATCGTCCACCGTACTAATAAACGTATTTTCCGGCACTACCAATATATTTTTCATATCGCTGTATTTTAATCAACTATTAGCTGTTAGCAATCCGGTGTATTTCAAATAATTTACACTTCGCGCGGCGTAGTTTTGTGCATTGCCCGTAGGGCATTCATACCAATAGAACAGCAACCTAACAGGCCTGCTTTATTGCCCGTAGGGCACTCATCTCTTAGCTGTTAATCCTCCAACGGGGAAAGCACAAAAATAGCCCGCGCACAGTATAGCATCAAAAAAAATCCAAAATTCAGTACACCGGAATATTTTGCTTAAACATGTCGGAAATAATTCCCTCCATAGAGTAAAATCCGGGAGGCTTGTCGTACAGCCACTTTGCGGCAAAGAGCGCTCCCTGCCCAAATGCTCCTCGGCTGATGCTTTCGTGCACTAAGCGAATAGTTTGGTTGGGCAGGCCAAAAATCACCTCATGCCGGCCTACAATACCCCCCACGCGCACAGAGTTCACGTGCCGCGTGTTCTCAAGGCCAAGTATGTTGGCGATTTTGAGCGCCGTGCCCGACACCCCTCTTTTGTCTCGAAAATGCTCCTCAATAATTTCGATGTCGGCCTTTGGAGCAATGCTTTGCAGCACCTGCGAGGCAACGAGCAGGAAGTTTACGCCCAGCGTAATGTTGGGAGAGTAGAGCACTGCGCTGTGCGCCGAGTAGCTTTTCAGCACATCAATGACCGGCTGCTCCAGCTTGGATATGGCCGAAATAATCTTAATCCCCAGGTGGGGCGCCGCTTCGTAGCCTTTGTAGCCCGATGGCCCCGAAAAGTCAATGATGATGTCGACAGGGTGGTTTCTGAAAAAAACCTCGCCTGTCTGATCGGCCGAAAAAATGGGGGTAGCATCGTATTCATACCCAAGCAGGCGGCTGGCATACTTGTGATTTGACGATTTTGAGCGGCGTACTACCCAGGCAAAATCAACCAGCTTGTCCTGCATAATTTCTTGCGCCACAATCCGTCCTGTTTTACCAAAGCCAAATAGCCCTATTTTAATTTTATTCATAAGCACAATTTATTTATATTTGTATTCAAAACATTACAAATATAGTAGAAATTGTGGGATTTCCTATTTTTCTTTGTAGTATTTGCACAATTTTGTAAGCCCACATGCATCGCACTTTGGGTTTCGCGCAAGGCATGTGTAGCGTCCGTGCAGGATGAGCCAGTGGTGCGCAATGGGGCGCAGCTCCGGCGCAATGTGGGCGGTAAGCCGCCGCTCTACGTCAAGCGGCGTTTTGGAGGTGGCCGGCGCAAGCCCCATCCTTTTTGCTACGCGAAAAACGTGCGTATCAACGGCAATGGCGGGCTTGTTGTACACCACGCTGGCAATGACGTTGGCCGTTTTGCGCCCAACGCCGGGCAGGCGCTGCAGCTCGTCCACGTCGTCGGGAACAACGCTGTGGTAGCGGCTTACGAGCATCTCCGCCATGCCTTTCAGGTTTTTTGCCTTGTTGTTGGGGTACGAAATGGATTTGATGTATTCGTATATTTCGTCAGCCTCGGCCTGCGCCATCTTCTCGGCCACCGGAAAAGCCTTGAAGAGCGCCGGCGTAACCATGTTCACGCGCTTGTCGGTGCACTGCGCCGAAAGTATTACGGCAACCAGCAGCTCGTAGGGGGTGCGGTAGCGCAGCTCGCTCTCGGCCACCGGTACGTTGGCCTTAAACCATTCGATAATATGCAGGTAGCGCTCGGAGGTAGTCATGGCTAAAACAGCGTTGGGTGGTCTTGCTCCATTTTTTGCAGCATTACGGTAATGATAGCTTCGCGAAACAGCTTTGAACGATTTTTTATGCTGTAGCGCTTGCAAAAGTACTCTATCATCTTTTGCTCATCGCTGTTAAAAGCAATCGTCTTGCTGTGTATGCGCCGCCGGCGCTCCTTTTCGGGTTGGTTTTTTTTTGTTGCTTCTTTATCCATTTTTCGGCTGTCCGTTCACTTTCGACTTTTAAGTTTCAAAATGTTATTCCCACCTTTGCGTTAATCCGAAACGGGGTGAGGTAGTTTGGCACCGCCATCATGCCCGACTCTTGCCCTGCGTACTGCACCGTTTTTACCCACAGGTACGACGAAACGTTGCGGATGTTGAAAAGGTTGAGCGCTTCGACTGTAAAGGTACAACTTTTCAGCAAAGTCCCTAACTTTTTCCTCACGGCGTTTCTCTCCTCGCTGTCGAACAGCACGTAGCTTAGCCCCATATCTACGCGCTGGTACGCGGGCATACGAAAAGTCAGGTCGTAGCGGTCGGCAATTGGCGTAAGCGCGGGTAAGCCCGTGCCGTAGTTTAGCACCAAGCAGGCTCGCCACTGCGAGTAGCTTAGTATTTGGTCTTGCAGCATAATGGACAGGTTTATCCGCTGGTCGTTGGGCATGGGGAAGTAGCCCGGGTAGATGGTTTGCCCTGCGCTGTTTTCGTAAAAATCGTCCCGCACGTCTTGCCGTGCCTGCATAAGCGACAGGCTCACCCACGATTCTGCCCCCCTAACCAGCTCTGCGCTCAGCTTGGCGTCTACTCCCCAGGCAAATCCGTCGGCGCGACGCTCGCTGTCGTACAGCAGCGCTACGTTATCCTGCTTGTAGGGTACCATGTTGCTCAGGCGCTTGTAGTAGGCTTCGGACGTCAGCCGGAAGGGAATGCTGTGGCGGGTAAAGCTGGCGCTCGCCCCCAGCGTGAAGTGCCACGAGCGCTGCGCCGTAATGGCCGTGTTGAGCTGCATTTCGGTATTCTTCATCTCCTTGAAGAATGCCGGCTGGTGGTAGGCGCCGGTGGAGGCAAAAATTTGGAGGCTTTTCTCTCCGTTTGGGTAAAAAACGACCTGCAGGCGCGGCGATATGAGCAGCTCGCGGCTCAAGCTCACATAGGTAAAGCGCAGGCCGGGCACAATTTGCAGCAGGTGGCTGCCGCCCAAATTCAGGGTGTAGGATTCCTGCAAAAATCCGCTGTACTGCCAGGCGCTCATGGAGGTATCGGCGTACACGCCGTGCATTACGCTAAGCATCTCTTCGCTGCGCGGCATCATGTATCCCGCCGAGTCAATCCGCTGCCACTGGTTAACCTCGTCGTTCACGCGGTGATGCTGCAGCTTTAACCCCCACTTCAGCGCACCGTTGTGGTGGTACCAACTGCCGCTGTGCTCTGCCACGTAAACTTTGGTGGCGGTGTAAGTGCGGGCGTGGTCAAGCGAAGCGCCTACCCCAATATCGGAAGCGTCGTGGCTTACCTCCGAGTCGCTTACGGTTTGCTTTAGCCAGTATTCGCCCAGAATATCGTAGCGCTCCTGCTCCAGCATAGACGATGCCGACCCGGTAATTCCCAGCACAACGTTGTCCGACAGGCGGTAGCGCGCCGTCAGCGCCCCCAGCAGATTTTTCGTCATGTCGTTTTCGTTGCCTTCGTAGTACATGGTAAAGTTTATGGGGTTGTCCAGCGTACCAAACGTTGTTTCTCTGTTGGCAGGGATAAAGTTGTAGCGGTTGAGCGCGTAGCTGCCCAGCAGGCTGAAGCTGAGCGCGCTCGTCGGTTCAAAGTAAAGCGCAGCTTGAATGTCGGAAAACGATGGGTCGTACTCGCCCTTAACGTCGAGCGTTCCCAGCATGTAGGTGGAGCGCTTGTAGCGTAGGCCCGCCACGCCGCCAAACTTTTTGTTGGGCAGCGCAAAATCGCACGCCGCCGACGCTCCCAGCAGGTTGCCTTCGGCGCTTCCGCCAAACGAGGTGGGGCGCCTGTAGCTCACGTTAAGTACGCTCGACATCTTGTCGCCAAACTCTGCGCCAAAGCCGCCGGTGGAGAAATCAATCGTTGACACGAGGTTGGGGTTGATAAAGCTCAACCCTTCCTGCTGCCCTGTGCGCGTAAGCGTGGGGCGGTAAATTTCTACACCGTTTACGTACACAAGGTTTTCGTCGTAGCTGCCGCCGCGCACCGAGTACTGCGAGCTCAGCTCGTTGGTGGAGTGCACACCGGGCAATACTTTCAGGATATTTTCGAAGCTGCCCGACGCCCCCGAAAGCTTCGAGATCGGCTGCACATCAATGCGCTCAACTACGCCGGCGCGCGGCTCCCTGCCAACAACCACAACTTCTTCCAGCTTGCCCTCCATCCCGTTTTCTTCAACGCTTTGGCTCTCCGCGTGCAGCTTTACGCAGCACACCAGCAACGCCAGCAACGTAAATGTATGATTTATTTTATGCTTCAACTTTTATGCTTCAACGGTTCAAAAAATTAAGCAACGAAGATACAAAATATTCGGCAAAATGCTATTGCCAACCTTACTAATTCTTAATTTTTTATTGCCATCCCTCCAAAAGCGCAAAAACACCAACTTACGCTTATAGCGCGTTGGAAATAAGGTACTCTATTTTATTTTTTTAAGGAATTAAGATTTAAGATTAGCGGAAGTACCCGGGACGGGAATCGAACCCGTATGAACATTGCTGCTCACAGGATTTTAAGTCCTGCGTGTCTACCTATTCCACCACCCGGGCAACAAAATGAGGGGACAAATGTAGTAAAAATTCTTGAATTATACAGAATTTGGATGCGCTTCGGCAGGCGCTGCGCACAAAAAAATCAAAGCTCATTATGTATTAACAGCTTATCTGTGGATAGGGCGCAGATTAAACCCGCCATTCCCGCTTTCGCGAGAATGACAGGACTTGTATTCCTATAGGAATGTGCACCGTTTGCTTTTGTCTACTTTTCGGAGGTGAGGATTTGCTTGGGCGCCTGCTGCTGCCGGAGAGCGAGCAGCTTTTTGTCGGGGTTCAGGAAGCCGCAGTCGTGGTTGTACTGCTGCCCGTCGGTGGCAACCCACCTTGCAAAATCGCGCGCCGCCGCCGTTGCTTCGCGGCTGTAAACAACGCCAATGGAGGGCGCCGGAATTACATCTATTTTCTCTTCCTCGAGCAGCGCAATTGCCTGGTCGATGTTGTTGGAGTAAAGCGCCTCGCGCTGCTCCTTTTTTACGTCCAGCGGGAGTATGGCAAGCCCCTCTTTCAGCTGCCGGGTTTGGGTATCGTAGAGGTAGTTCAAGGCGTTGAACGTAACACCCGCGGCGTCTTTTTTTATAGCGCTGAGCAGGAAAATATCATCGCCCGATACCTTTTTGCCCCGCAGGTTAGCGGTGGAGTAGCCAAAGTAGGAGGCGTACACGGGCGCCGCCGATGCAGGATTGCTGCCGGAGTACACGGTTACAGGGTTGGCAATGTTGAGCTTATTGTTATCCTCACCGGAGGCGAGGTCTCTTTCTGCAAAAAACAGCTTCCGCAGCTTCTTTTTGTCCAACCTGCTTTTGCCGAGCGTACCAACGAGCGGATTTGCCTTGGTGGTAACAGGTAGCAGCGCGTACCGCGCAACGTATGCAACGGCCTCTCCGTCGGCGCCTTCATGGGCGTCGGAGGCGGTAGCGGTAAACCGGAGGTCGGCTTTTGCGCTGCTCTCGGCCCGCTTAACTTGTACGTGAGGGTTGGATTTTGCGTACTCGTCAATCCACCTTTCTACTAAGGGGGCGACGAACTTTGGGTTGTCAACGTAAATTACGTCCTGCGCCTGTGCAGAGGCGGTTACGGATGCAAGCAGCGTGGCGCCTGCAACCAGCGATAAAATTTGTAGCTTTTTCATTGCGTGTAAAAAATGTTTTTGCTGTAGCGAGGATTTTTCAGGCATCATTCGATGAAAAATTCGCAGGTTAATTTTCGCCACAAAAGTACTGCCGGCGCAGGGGAAAAAAAATACCCTACTTATGGTATTTTTTTCGGAGCGCGCTCCGGCGCATTTTTAGCGATAGCAGCCTCAATAAACCAGACAGGCGTTAGCTGCCAACGTCTTAGTACAGGCGCAAAGAGGGTATGGAAAATCTTGTGCAGCAGGCAATGACGTAGAGCAATGACGTAGAGCAATGAAGTAAAAAAAAGATGAGCAGGTAATTTTTTCTTTCCCAAAAAAAGTTTTACCTTTGCAAAACTTTTTTCGGGGTGTAGCGTAGCCCGGTATCGCGCCTGCTTTGGGAGCAGGAGGCCGTCGGTTCAAATCCGGCCACCCCGACAAGCAGAGTAAATAGTTATACAACAATCAATTGCAATTGCATTTATATTAATAAGTACAGCTTAGATGCAGTTATGATTTGCACACAATTTGCACACATCATCCGCTACCGCTAAATCCCCTACCGCCAAGTATATTCCTCTCATTTAGTAGGTGAAATTTTCATCTTTTTATGCCTGCTGCGCTGCAAAAAAATCCCGCCGGTATTGCTATTGGTCATGTAAAATTTCCATTTCCATTGTTGTGCACAACGTTGCGGTCAATGCGCACCATGGGTATCGTGGCTACTTGTGCGTTGCTGTCTGCGTACATATTTGTAAAGGTGTATGTAATTTGGTACCTTGAGGCCGGTTATCAACAAAAAAGGTGTATGCAATTTGGCACCTTCCGATTTTTCTAAATGGCGGCGGGGAGAGGAGAATGACGACGACGCAGGCGGGAATGGCAGCTTTAGAAAAACCTTGCGCATCCGATATTCTTGCTCCTTTCCGTTTAAGCCAATTTCACGATAAAAGCTAACCGCCAAGTAGACCTTTGGTTAATTACAATGCTCGCTTCTCAATTATCCCTCCTGAAATTACGTGCGCTATCCATTATGGATTTAAGCAATTAACAAAACCTACCCCAAAGCTTTATTATACTAAATCAGGGGGGGGGGGTTAATTTATATCATCAAACCTAAAAGAATCATTGCTATCTTTGCAGCCGTAACTAATTATTTTTTTAACCACACATTAAAAACAAAAAAAAATGAAAAAATGTTTTTTGAACATGCTGGCTCTTGGAGCCATAATGGTTAGCGCTTCGTGCGCCAAAGAAGACCCGGCAAAGGCGCTGGACGACTCGGCCTACACTGCGGAGGGAAAGTCTGCTACCATTGAGGGTAAGTTGTTGGTAAACAATGATATTTCCATTCTCGCCCCCCTACAGCAAAAGTACGCGGCAATACAGGGAGTAACCGTAATAGCGACTATCTCCTACTCGTCGCTCAACCCTTCTTCGGGTGGGTCGGGGTCGTACTCAACAAGCACCACAACCAGCAGCAGCGGAGAATTTACCCTAAAAGTTCCGGCAACAGCAAATGGAGTTTCTGTTACTTTAACTGTCAACCACACACAAGGTAAGCAGAAGAGAATTATAGACTATACTTCTGCAAATGTTCCTATCACCAGCGAGATTAATGGAAAATGGTCATTTTCCATCAATGACTACAGCCTGTTGTCTGTAAAATCGGGGCAAACAATCATTCTTGAATCAGCTATTGGAAACTTTACTCCAATTGAAAGCGCTGGCGATCCGGTTGGTAACTACTCCATTTTGTAGCGTATAGTATTCATTACACGTAAAAAATATCAAAAAAAAATGAAAAAAATAATTATACTATTTTCTTTGTGCATGGGCATGGTTGCTATGGCCACGGCACAAGAAGAGCAGCCCGCCGCGCAGAAGTACCTGCCCGAGGCAGGTGATTTTGCGCTGGGCGTGAACGCCAATCCATTTTTAGAGTATGTTGGCGGCTTTTTCTCCGACGCGGGCGCCAACGCTCCTACGTTCAGCGGCCTCCAGGGTCAGGGCATTTACGCCAAGTACTTTTTGGAGGATAACCGCGCCATTCGCGCCAAGCTGCTGCTCGACATCTACACCTCCTCCAACAAGCAGAGCGTACAAGATGACGCGGCAATCGGCACCACCCCCGGCGCCACCGCCATCGACACAAGAAAAAACGGGGTTACCAACGTCAACTTGGCTTTGGGCTACGAGTTTCGCCGCGGTCGCGGTCGCATACAGGGCTTTTATGGAGGTGAGCTGAGCGTGGGCTTAGGCAAAAACAGCACCACTTACGAGTACGGCAACCCAATGACGGCTGCAAATCCCAGCCCCACTACATACTCGAATTTCAGTAACGACCCTTCAAATCGCACCTTGGAAAACAACGGCGGTTTGAACTTCACGTTTGGCTTGGGCGGTTTTGTTGGCGTTGAGTATTTTGTAGCCAATCAGCTCTCGCTTGGCGGAGAGTTTACGCTTGGCTTAGCCGCATCCACACGCGGTCAAGACGAAATCACCAAGCAAAGGGTTGAAGGCGGCGAGGTGCGCGAGTTCTCAACAAGGGAGCGGAGCGGCTATCAAGTATCAAATTCTTTTGGCGTTAGAACTGTAGCCGTGGGCAGCATCTTTCTGATATTCCACTTCTAAGAAAACCGCAAGGCCCGAAGCCAGCGCTTCGGATCAGGATCGCAGACGCTACATGGCAAACCGTCAAATTTGCAGGGATTACCTCCCTACAAATTTGACGGTTGCTTTTTTTGCAATTTCCCTGCAAATTTTCTTTGCAAACCCCGGCCCCTGGTATATAAATCCGGTGAACACCTGAACGAGCGATGCGCCGGCGCGCAGCATATTCAGGGCGTCCTGCGGCGTCATAATTCCGCCTACGCCCACAATGGGCAGCTTTCCCTGCGTTTTGCCGCTAATGTAGCGCACCATCTCCAGCGCGCGCTGCGTAAGCGGAGCGCCGCTCAGCCCTCCATTGCCCATGCCGTCAACCTTGCCGCCGGGCGATTGCAGGCCATCGCGGCAGGTGGTGGTGTTGGCAGCCACCACGCCGTCCAGCCCTTCGCCGGCTACCACCTCCAGCGCCTCGTCTATCTGCTCCGGGGTCAGGTCGGGCGAAAGCTTGAGCAGGATGGGCTTGCGCTGAGGCTGCAAGGCGCGGAAGGCGGTGAGGCGGCGTACAATTTCGGTAAGCCGTGCGCTATCCTGTAGCTCGCGCAGGCTGCTCACGTTGGGGCAGCTCACGTTCACCACAAAGTAGTCGGCGTGGGGGTAGAGCGCAACAAAGCATTTTTCGTAATCGTCGGGGGCTTTATCGTTGGGGGTGAGCGTATTTTTGCCGATGTTGGCGCCCACTATCAGCTTTGGGTTGCGCTTGCGCAAATTCGCCGCTACCGCTTCTACCCCCTTGTTGTTGAACCCCATTCGGTTGATGATGGCCATATCCTTCGGCAGCCTGAAGCAGCGTGGCCTGGGGTTGCCGCGCTGCGCCAGCGGCGTTACCGAGCCTGCCTCAACGTAGCCAAACCCCAGGCAGGCCAGCTCGTCCGTAAGCGCCGCATTCTTGTCGAATCCTGCCGCCAGGCCTACAGGATTGGGGAAGGTGATTCCGAATACGTTTACCTCAAGCGATTTGTGCCTGTAGGTGCAGCATTTTTTTACCACCCGCCTGCCCCACGGTATAAACTTCAGCGCGCCAAGCATAAGCATAATAATACGGTGTATCGGCTCCGGAGCAAAAATAAAAAATATGGGACGAAAAAATCGGTACATGTCTTTGTTTATTTAGAAGTTGTTTTGTCTTACAGTTCGCCGTCACACAAGCTCTCCACCTTTCATCTCCAGCACCTTATAGTCCCACTGCACCTCGTGCAGCAGGCTGTCAACCCTCGCCTTGCTGGTGTCGGTCAGGAATATTTGCCCAAAAGCGCTGTGCGATATGACCCCTATCAGGCTTTTCACGCGCTGCATGTCGAGCTTGTCAAAAATATCGTCGAGCAGCAGCATGGGCGGCATGTCCAAGCGCTGCTGCAGGAGCTCCACCTGCGCCAGCTTGAGCGCCAGCAGCATGGTTTTTTGCTGCCCCTGCGAACCTAACTTTTTGATGGGGTATCCGTCGAGCCGCATGGCCAAGTCGTCGCGATGTACACCCACCGAGGTGAACTGCAGGGCGCGGTCGCGGGCAAAGCTTTGCTTGAGCAGCTCCAGCAAGCTGCCTTCTTTCAGGTCGGAGGCGTACGAGAGCTGCACCTGCTCTTTTCCCTGCGAGATCAGCTCGTAGTACTTTTGAAAAAATGGCGTCAAGTCCTCGACAAGCCGGCTGCGCTTGTCGAAAACCTCGGCAGCGCAGGCGCTCAGCTGGCTGTCCACAATATTGAGCACCTCGAAGCTGAACGCTTGCGCCTCCTTGAGCATTTTGTTGCGCTGCTGCAGCGCCTTTCCGTACCGCGCAAGGGCATCAAGGTAGCTCCTGTCGAGCTGGGCAATAACGCTGTTGAGGTATCGGCGGCGCTCGTCGCCGGATTCGCTGATGAGAGCGCTGTCGGCAGGCGAAATCATGACCAGCGGCAGCATCCCAACGTGGTCGGCAAGGCGCTCGTAGGCGGTAGCGTTGCGCTTAAAGACCTTGCCGTCGGCGCGCGTACAGCCGCACGATACCACCTCCTCGCCGCCGCGTACATCGTACGCACCCTTGACCAAAAAGAAATCTTCGCCGTGACAAATGCACTGCCTGTCGGTAAGCCCTGCGCTGCTTTTGCACATGGAGAGCAGGTAGAGCGCGTCGAGCAGGTTAGTCTTGCCCTCGCCGTTGCTCCCCACTAAGCAGGTGAGCTTGGCGGCAGGATCCAGCTCCAGCTGACGAATATTTTTGAAGTTTACAACCGATAAATGTTTAAGGTGCATGGCAATGCTGCTTTAGCGCGTCAACGGCGGAGGCTGTGCGCAAGCCGCCGGACAACGCTGCAAAGGTAACAAATTAATTGAAAATGGAGAGTTCTCCCGCCATCATGATTTCCGGTAAAGCGATGCGCTATTCTTTTTCGCCATAAATTTCGGGAATTTTTTTTATTCGTCTGTGCGCAATTAAATTATTTTATGTACGTTTGTATCGGTAACTAAAAAGTAAACCGAACATGCATATAGCAAATCCCATATACGATGTAGCCTTCAAGTTCATGATGGAGGACAATAAGGTGGCAAAAGCATTTCTCTCGGCCATTATCCAGGAAGAAGTGGCGGAGCTGGATTTTGCTTCGCAGGAGCACACCATCCGCATTAAAGGCGGCAAGAAAAAGGCAAAGGCGAAGTCGGAAACAACGCAGTATACGGTATGCCGCTTTGATTTTTCCGCCCGCATAACCCTGCCGGGCGGCGGGTTCAAAACCGTCATGATAGAGCTGCAAAAAGCCAAGCTCTCGTCGGATATCATGCGCTTCCGGCGCTACCTCGGGGTGCACTACCAAAATCCGGACAACGCGTATGGCAGCGAAGGTAACCGGAAAGCCCGCCAAATATACTGCATATTTTTGCTGGGCTACGATGTCGGCATACCGGGATGTCCGGTCATTCGGGTGGACAGCAGCACGAAGGACATCGTTACGGGCAAAGATGTAGCCGTATCGGAGAACGAATTTATAGAGAGCCTGCACCACCGCTCGTGGATTGTGCAGATAGACCAGCTGAAGCAGCGCCGCCGCAACGACCTCGAAATGCTGCTCAGCATCTTTGACCAGACAAACAGAACCCAAAATCATCACTTTATGAAGGTTAATGAGGAAGATTTTCCGGAAGCGTACCGCCCCATTATCCGCCGGCTGCGCATGGCCGCCGAAAG
>JAISAC010000170.1 GCA_031266935.1 Prevotellaceae bacterium | reverse complement strand
TGCGAAATAAACAAAATATAGCAGTTTTATGATGTGTGGCAAAGGGTGTAATTCAAATTGTCGCTTTTGCTCATTCCGTAGGAATGAATCGCTCGGTAGAAAAAGGCAACGTTCCGGTGCTTGTCGGCATTCCGTAGGGATGCATCCCTACGGGATGCCAAAGAGGGACGCCATTCGTGTTTGCTACCGAGCGACGCATCCCGCTGGGATGCAAAGATGACATGGAACATTTATATATTATTTATTTTTTATCCCGATATAGAAGAAAGAGTATTCCACGCAGTCGAAGCAAGCTGTCGTCGTTCGCAACGACGACGGTGTGGTTACATTTCACAAAAATATCCCGCGCACGGTATAAATCTCTACGGGATTTTTCCAGACAAGCATTGATTTCTACCAATATCTTGTGCCTAACGGCACAAAAATAGAACAAAAATATTTTTATGTGAATATCACATTTTTGACACCCCACCCTATGGGATGCCGACAACCACCGAAATGTTGCCTTTTCTATCAAGCGATTCATTCCTACGGAATGAGCAAAAACGGCTATAAGTGCGTAAGCACGTGTCGCTTATGCGCTTATAGCAGCGCGCGGTCGGGCGGCATCAGAGGCTAAAGTATGCTTGCTTTTAACCTCCAAATTTTTTGCTTTTTGAAGGCAAATAGCTACTTTTGCCGGTGAAAGTGGGTTTCATGAGCACGAAAACCTTTTTCATGAGCACGAACCCCCTTTTTTACCAACACCATTACCGCCGCCACAATAGCGGCTTGCGGGAGAAAAGAGAATTTGCTACACCAATGAAAAAAAGATGAGCCACCTTCAACGTAAATCGGAAGTGCTGAGCGCTGCTGCGGAGCTGCTGCACGAAAATAGGCTATTCAATAACGCCATTTGGCAGCTAAAAAAATTGAGGGTTAATGCTGACTACTTGGATGAATCGTTTAGCATGAGAGACAGCGAAAAATCTTTGAATTTATCAAAAAATATAATGCTAACGCTACAAAAATGTTGATGCTATGACACCAAAAGAATTCATAAAAAAAGAGATGGAAAATTTCATTGAGCAATTTCCGCAAGTGAGAGCTCGGTACGAATTTCACGAGCTTTCCTGCGCTCATTTCATTGAGATTGTTCCCCGCGAAGTGTATAGCTGCGATGAGAAGTATATTTCGTGGGAAGCTGAAATGCTGGATAAGTTTGTAGAGCTGTACCCCGAAGAGGGTATTTGCTTTATTTCTGATGATGCCTTAGTCGGCATTGAAAACTCCGAACTTACGCTGCGGGGAGCAGGCTACGCCCGCAGCAAAAGCCAAGTAGCGCAACGCCCTGCGCCTGCCCGCCGTAAACCCAAAGCGCAGACAGTGGAATATGCTTAATCCATGAATCCCATACCTCGCCCTACAGCAGGAACTGAAACAAATCCGGGTTTTCGTTGAGGTATTCGTACACAATGCCGCACTCCTTCATGCGGGCAATCAGCCCCTCAAAATCTTCCTTTTGGCGCAGCTCTATGCCGATGACAATGGGGCCTTTGTCGCGGGAATGTTTTTTCTTGTACTCAAAGTGCGTAATGTCGTCGGAAGGTCCGAGTACGTGGTCGAGGAACTCCCGCAAGGCTCCGGCGCGCTGCGGGAGGCGTATCACAAAGTAGTGCTTCATCCCTTCGTACAGCAGCGAGCGCTCTTTGATTTCCTCCATGCGCGTAATGTCGTTGTTGCTGCCGCTCACCACGCAGGCTACCGTTTTTCCCTTAATCTTATCCCTGTAAAAGTCCAGCGCAGAGATGGATATTCCGCCTGCCGGCTCTATCACAATGGCGCTTTCGTTGTAGAGCTGCAGGATGGTGGAGCAAATTTTTCCTTCGGGCACCAGCACCACGTCATCAAGCACCTCCCTGCAAATGGCAAAGGTCAGCTCGCCAACGCGGCGCACCGCCACGCCGTCGGCAAAGGTGTCGATATCCGTTAGCGACACAACCTCTCCGGCGTCCAGCGAGGCTTTCATAGAGGCGGCGCCTACCGGCTCTACGCCAATAATCTTGGTGTCGGGGCTGATAGCCTTAAACACGCTCCCCACGCCCGACGCCAGCCCGCCGCCGCCGATGGGGACAAAAAGGTAGTCGATGGGCTGGGCGGCATCGTTCAGGATGTCGAGGCCAACCGTAGCTTGCCCCTCTATCACTTTTTCGTCGTTGAAGGGGTGGATGAACGTGCTCTTGTGCTCCTCGCAGAAGCGCACGGCTTCGGCGTACGCGTCGTCGAATGTGTCGCCGGCCGAAATAATTTCGATGTCGTTTTTGCCGAACATCTTTACCTGCTTCACCTTTTGGCTTGGCGTAGGCGTGGGCATGAAGATGGTTCCGCGAATGTTGAGCGCGTTGCAGGCAAACGCCACGCCCTGCGCGTGGTTTCCGGCGCTTGCGCAAACTACGCCGTTGGAGAGCTGCGATTTGGTCAGCGACGCTATTTTGTTGTAGGCGCCGCGAATTTTGTAGGAGCGTACGCGCTGCAGGTCTTCACGCTTGAGCAGTATGTTGGCGGCGTACTGCTCGCTGAGCGATACATTTTGCGCCAGCGGCGTATGCGCAATAACGCTGCTGATGCGCTGCCGGGCTTTTTGGATATCCCGAAGCAGAGGCTTGTACATGTCTTTTTTCATAATCAGAGTAAAAAATCAGCGTAATTTGGCTCGCTACGAAAGCGGCGCGGCAAAGATAGCGATTTTCAAAACGTAATCCAACCTGTCAGTACCCTTTCTTTACGTCCAGCACCGCCGGCAGGTGGTCGCTTACGCCGCCGGCATACCGGAAACCGTTGTAGGTGCGGCGGGGCTTACTGCCGGTATGGGTTTCGTCCGGCTCAAGCAAAAACGGCGCCGAAAAAATGTAGTAGTCCGTTGGGAGGCAGTATATCGGCGAGTTTTTGTTGAGCAAATTTCCCGACACAAAAAACAGGTCAATCAGCTCCCACTTTCCCTGAAATTTGATGCTGCCCACGCCGGCGCTGTGCAGCGGCAGCGCAAGGTTGTAGAGGCTGTCGGGGGCGCTGCCGCCAAGGTTTGGCGAAGCGCCCAGCCCTTCGCCGACGCAGCGGCTGTCGGGGGTATCGTTGAAGTCGCCCATGACGATGAGGTTGGCGTTGGGCGACGCCGCGAGGATGGCGCCGGCAATGCGCCGTATGGTATCGGCAGCGGCCATGCGCCCTCCCTCGGACGACACCGCGCCGCCGTACTTCGATGGCAGGTGGCACACCATGACGTGCAGCGTGTCGAGCTCGTTCACCACGCCTTTTGCCAGCAGGATTTCGCGCGTGGTGCGCTCGCTGGGAATGGCAACCTCGATGAATTTGCGGCTTATCAGCTCAAAAGTTTCTTTGTTGTAGATAAGCCCCACATCTATGCCTCGCGAATCGGGCGAATCGTGGTGAACAAGGCCGTAGGGAAACTTTGCCAGCGGCGTTTCGTAAATAATTCTGTTGAGCACAAACCTGTTTTCTACTTCGCACACCCCAATCAGGTCGGGCGGTGCAGCGCCGCCCACCGCTACGATGACCTTAAAAATATCGTTGGTTTTTTTTGTAAAGCGGTTCCACGTCCAGCGGCGCGGGCTGCTTGCGGAAAATTCTTTTTGAGGGTTGAGGCTGTCGGCGGAAGGCGAGAAAAAATTTTCGAGGTTGTAGAACATTATCCGCAGGTCGCCGTTGGCGCGAGGCCGCGTTTGCGCAGAACCGTCAAAACTCCACGCAAGAAGGCATAGCAGCAAAGCCGCCGGAAGGATTGCGGTTGTGCCCGCCGTATGCTTATGGGCGGTACGCATAGCAGCCTAAACTTTTATCGGATGAGATTCTTCTGTCGTATCCATCGGCATCAATGGGGTACATGCGCGCTATGCTCTCCTGCCCGGCGTTGATGGCGGGCGATTTTTCCGACAGGTGGAAGTCATTTTCGCCTGCGTTCCGGAACTCCGGATTTTGCGCCGTAACGTTCACGTAGCGCTCACCGTTGCTCAGATCGAAGCTGCTGCCGAGCTTTACCATGCAGCTCTCCAGCTTGAAGAGCATGGGGGCGGCCTGCCCCGAGAGCTCGCGTACGCTAAGCTCATTTACGTTTTTTCCGTAAATAATGCAGCCGGCAAAGTGGGCGGCGTTGAGCGGCGCGGGAGTTGTATCATACCGGTACCTTGACTTTTCGCGCAGGCGGTAGCTTTGCAGCACAACCAGCGTACCGCGGTAGGCGCTGGCGGCAAAGGTGCAGCTGTAAAAGTTGCAGCTGCCGCCCTCTACCAGCGCGGCGTTGCTAAGGTGGTTGGCAAAAAGGCAGTTGTCGGCGTTGACCTTGCCGCTGTGGGATAGGATGCCAATATCGGCGTATTCAACTACCGAATTTTTTAGCGTCAGCTGAGCGCTGTCGGCCAGCCCCAGCGTATCCGTTACGGTAAAGGCGTGGCGCGCGCCGCTAATTCGGGCGCCGTTCACGCTTGCGCGTCCGCTTGCGGCAATGCTGATTCCTTCCCACTGTCCGGTGGCCTCACTGTACCACGGGTCGTTGTAGCGCGGAAACGAAAAAATGCAGGGATTTTCCGGCGTTCCCTCTACCTTGAGGGTACCGCTTACTGCTATTCCCGATTTTGCGCCGAAGTACAGCTTTGCCCCTGCCGCTACCGCTACGGTGGCATCGCTGTCCACCGCTACAGCGCCGCTCAGAATGTAGGGCTTGTCTGCCGTAAAGGTATATCCATCGGGCAGCGCGGTATCCCTGTCCAGCATAACGGCGTCCTGCCCGTAGGCTACTACCTCAAGCCGGCTTGCCAGCTCCGTGCCGTTCACCATAAACAAAATAACATCGGAGAGCAGAAGGTTTTTGTTTTTCTTTACTTCAATAAAGATAAAAAGGCTGTCCCTTCTTGCCAGCTTGACGTTGCTCACGCTGTAGCCTGCGCGTCCGTCAACGTTCATGCGGAAAGGCGAGGCGTCCCTGCCTTGCAGCAGCACCTCGTCGAAGCGCAGATTTTTGTCGCTTGGGTTGTAAACCTTGCACGAAAACGTGGTGGAGCCAAAGGATGAAAAAATGGTGTCGAAGTTGAGCGTGTCGCTTGAGAAGTAGAGCGTTGCCGAGGTATCCGAAGCAAACTCCTGCTGCTCGCAGCGCACAGCAAGAGCAAGGAGAGCGAAGAGCGCAAGGTGCGCAAGGTGTATCCGGCAGCGCTTGTGCTTTACAAAAATTGTATTCAGCATGTTGATAAATTTCTAATTCGTTAATTATTAACGTGCAAAAATACGCAAAGTTTTTTACTTGCGCAATGGTATTTTTTTTTGTGCAAATAATTGGCGAACTTTACCCATAATAGTACGCATAATAGCACAAAAACATAATAAATTCGGGTATGGTTAATTCGGGGTATAAAAGTCGGGCGACCAAAGCAGGCTGGCTGCTCGTATGCTGCTGTACGCTGCTGCTGGTAAGCTGCAAATCGGCCTCAAGGCGTATGCAGCAGGTTGTTGAGAAAAACTTGAAAGGCAGCTGGGTTTGCTCCAACGTGCTGGATAAGCTTGCGCGTACAAAATCCATTAAGAGCCTGAAGGATTTCCCGCCTTACACAGAGCTTATCTTTTTGCAGGATTCGAGCAAGCTGATAGCGCTGAACGGGCAGATAGACATGGTAGCGCTCTCCTACACGAGCAACGGCGACGCGCTGCAAGTTCCCGATTTTTACGGGAACGGCGTAGCGCATATCAGCATAGCGGGCGATAGCGTGCTGCTGTTCAACGATGGCTTTTCGGCAGAGACGTGGCGCTATACAAAGGCGCCGGCCTGCATGGCTGCTGCCGAAAGCGGCGGCGTACCCGAAGTATTTCCAAGCCTGCTCAACAGCGCGCTGATTGCGGGAGAATATACGGTGAAAAATACCGGCAGCCCTTACAACCTCGTATTTCGCAGCAACGGCTACATCTTCAACAGCCCCGATTTTACGCGCTACTCGCTGTGCTACAACGGAAACTGCAATATCCTCTCGGACGAAAACCTCGTGTACCTTTCCAACGGGCAGCAGGGCGACTACTACGGATGGAAAGTACAGGGCAGCACGCTCACCATCTACTCGCTGGCCGCCGCTAACGTGTCCGACGGAATGATGGAGTACGAGATTAATGAGCCTATTCTGGTAATGGAAAAAAAGCGCTGATGACAGATACCGACAGCAACCCCAATGGCAACGCGAGCTTCATCCGTCCTGCCTGCCTCAGGCAGGGAGATGCGGTGGGTATTTGCGCTCCGGCGCGGAAGGTGAGCAGCGACGAAATTCGGCAGGCGGTGCAGACGATGGAACTGTGGGGATTGCGGGTGAAGTTGGGCAAAAATTTGTTTGCGGAGCACAACCTGTTTGCCGGCGCCGACGAGCAGCGCGCCGCCGACCTGCAAGCGTTGATAGACGATACCGATGTGCGGGCAGTATTCTTTGCGCGGGGAGGCTACGGGAGCGCCCGCCTGCTGCAAAAAGTTGATTTCTCAAAATTAAGAACATCGCCAAAGTGGCTGGTGGGTTACAGCGATGCTACCGCGTTTCACCTTGCGCTCTACCGCTTGGGCGTAGAAAGCTTACATGCCGCCATGCCCTTTTGCTTCTCCGACGCAGCAAGCGTGGACAGCCTGTACGCCGCTTTATTTGGGCAGGACGTCAGCCGGCAGCTTGCGCCGCACGAGCTGAACGTGGAGGGCGCCGCAACGGGGCGGCTGACGGGCGGAAACCTGTCCATCATTTACAGCTTGCAGGCTACACCGTATGCGCTGCTGCCGGACGGCGCTGTGCTGTTTGTGGAGGATGTTGACGAATACCTTTACCACCTCGACCGCATGGCGCTAAACCTTGCGCTGAGCGGCAAGCTGGGCAAAATCAAAGCCCTGCTGGTGGGCGGCATGACGAATATGAAGGATAACGCTACGCCCTACGGAAAATCGGCATATGAGATTATTTACGAGCATGCCAGGCAGCTGAACATTCCGGTTGCTTTTGGCTTTCCGGCCGGACACCAAACCCCCAACATGGCGCTGAGCTTAGGGCGCAGGGTGCAGCTTACGGTGAGCAGCGCGCGCGCGGAGCTGCGGTACTTGTAGCGGCAAGCGCACAGAAATTTGCTCGTACCTTGCAAGAGACTCAGGGTCGGGAATTGGGCCTGAATAAGCGTGTGTTTGCTGTAGGGAGATGCTGGTTTCCTTATTTTTTAGGAATGACGAATAAACAAGATATAACAGTTAATAAAAGTGTCGTCCCCCTCGGCTACGCTCGGGGCAGGCTCTGCGGGACTGCCCGGACAAGCGAGCATCCGCGCATCTCCGCTCCGTATGCTAAACTCCGTATGCTAAAGCATACGGTTAATAAAGTGTCGTCCCTGCGGGACTGCCCGGACAAGCGAGTATCCGCGCATCTCCGCTCCGTATGCTAAACTCCGTATGCTAAAGCATACGGTTAATAAAGTGTCGTCCCTGCGGGACTGCCCGGACAAGCGAGTATCCGCGCA
>JAISAC010000166.1 GCA_031266935.1 Prevotellaceae bacterium | reverse complement strand
GCTTTTGCTCATTCCGTAGGAATGAATCGCTCGGTAGAAAAGGCAACGTTCCGGTGGTTGTCGGCATCCCGTAGGGATGCATCCCTACGGGATGCCAAAGAGAGATGCCATTCGTGTTTGCTACCGAGCGACGCATCCCGCTGGGATGCAAAGATGACATGGAACATTTATATATTATTTATTTTTTATCCCTTAGGAATGCCGATATGCTGTTCTATTGATATGAATGCCCTGCGGGCAATGCACAAAACTATGATTTCATGCCCGGCATTTGGTTGCTCGAAGGATAGAATGCCCTACGGACAATGCACAAAACTATGCCGCGCAAAGTATAAGAGTGGCGCTATTAATATGCGAGGGAAAGATGTGCGAGAGGGCAACACCGGAGGTGTTTCCCGTAAATAACCCCCAGCTTTAGCTGGGGGTAACGTGGAGTAGCGTGTGATAAAAACGCTGTAAGCGTTTCCCTCAAACGGGGCAACACCTCCGGCTGGAACATTGGTAGCATACCGTCCCTTCGGAACGGAATATTAGTAAAATTGAAAATATTAACCTTATAATTAATGCTGTATATTAAAAAATGAAACAACTGCGACTTATACTGCTGCCGGCGCTGCTGGCGCTCATGATTACGTCGGCCTGCACGGAGGTGCTCAACGAAAACGATGTGGACGCCGATAAGCACTACCGAAACTTTAACGACGCCGATAACGCCATCCTGGGCATATACGGTAAGCTCCTGGGGCTGGCGGACAGGGTAATCATCCTCAACGAGCTGAGGGCCGACCTCTTGGATATTACCGCAAACGCCACCGCCGACATGACCGCCATCGGCAGCCACACGGCGGACGCGCAGAACGAATACTGCAACCTCGCACCCTTCTACGAGGTGATACTCAACTGCAACGACGCGCTGGCAAGCTTTGACAGGATGCGGCGCGAAAACAAGCTGAGCCGCGCCGACTACGAGTACCGGTACGCCGACGTAGCTACCGTCCGCTGCTGGGTGTACCTCCAGCTGGCCATACACTTTGGCGACATTCCCTACGTCGAAGACCCCATTGCCGAGGTGAAGGACCTGGAGGATGCCGCCAAGTTCCCGCCAACGACCTTTGAGCAGCTGCTCCAAAAGCTGCTGGCCTGCATGGAGGCCATACCGGTAAAAAACCTGTCCACCTCCTCGCCGTTCTACGGCGCCATTGCCGACGGATACGACATAAACATGCTCTTTATAAACAAAAAGCTCATGCTGGCCGACCTCTACCTCTGGACAGACCAGTACACTAAGGCTGCCGAGTACTACAGCAGCGTGATCGACGAGGCGGAGACGCAGCAATTTTCGGGAAGCGAAAACTACGCCTACAAGGTGGACGGATACGTGTGGGACGGAACCAACGAACCCCGCTTTCAGGTGTGCTACGTCCGATACAAGGGCGCCGACCTGAGCTCATACCGCAACAAGTGGAAAGAAATTTTCTCCAGAGCCTCTACAAACAGCGAGCTGCGGCGAGAAATGATTACCATGTGGTGCTACGACGCGCGGTTTGCCCCGCAGTACCCCCTCGTGGAGCTATTTGCCAACACCGGAAAGGGAAAATACCAACTCCGCCCTTCGCAGTGGGCTATCGACTCCCTCTGGGAGGCGCAGGTGCAGCGCGAAAACAGCTTCGTTTTTGACGGGAGAGGCCGAGAGGCGTCGTTTGACTACGTGAACGGCCAGCCCGTGGTGATTAAGTACCTGTACGACTACTACCCGCAGGTTACCGACAACAACAGGACGATTCACCTGGAGTACAGCGACCTCCGGAACGAGTACGCGCAGCCGGGCAAGTGGTTTGTTTACCGGGCGGGGCTGCTGCACCTGCGCTACGCCGAGGCCGCCAACAGGGCGCTGTACCCGGAGCTGGCCTACGCCCTGATAAACGACGGCGTGCGCGACCACTTCGACTGGTCTATGGAGGACGGCTCCTCCAAGCGAACCGACAAGGAAGGGGTGCAGTACAGCGGCTACCCCCCGGCAAGCGACGCCGCCAAGTCCGTGCCCTTCCCCGCCCCCTTCTACCTCGACGGGCGCTTCAACGACGCCCCGTTTGAGTACCTGCGCTCGCCGTGGCGCGACAGCTACGGCATTCGCCGCCGGGCCTGGGTGCAGAACGCCCCTGTCCCGCCAAGCTGGGCTAACTCCGGCGGCGCAGCAACCCTCGCCGACTCCGTACGCTGGATGGAGGAGGTGATACTGCGCGAGGCCGCGCTCGAGTGCGGCTTTGAGGGGCACCGGTGGGGAGATTTGCTCCGCGTTGCCATGCGCATGAACCGCGAAGGGCAGGACGGAACAAAGTTCCTCAACGACCTGCTGGCAAAGGCAAAGCCCGGCTTGCCCTACCTCACGCCCCAAAATTGGTTTTTGCCAAAGAGGAATTAAGGAATGACGAATAAACAAGATATAACGGCTAATAAAGTTGTCGTCCCTGCGAGACATAGCGGGAGCCTCCTGCTTGTTGTCCCCCGTATGCTAAAGCATACGGTTAATAGAGTGTCACCCCTGCGGGGTTTGCAGAGCTGTCCACATGCTCGCCTACCCGTATGCTAAAGCATACGGTTAATAAAGTGTCACCCCTGCGGGGTTTGCAGAGCTGTCCACATGCTCGCCTACCCGTATGCTAAAGCATACGGTTAATAGAGTGTCACCCCTGCGGGGTTTTACGACAACTCCTGGCAAGTCCCGCAGGGACGCCTACCCGTATGCTAAAGCATACGGTTAATAAAGTGTCACCCCTGCGGGGTTTTACGATAACTCCTGGCAAGTCCCGC
>JAISAC010000111.1 GCA_031266935.1 Prevotellaceae bacterium | reverse complement strand
TTATTGACCTTATTGACAGAAAGGTTTATGGCTACAAAAATAAGGTCAATAAGGTTTTTGAAATTGTTGCTATGCCTGGCGCTACTAAGGTAGCCTTGTAAAAATAAGGTTTTTGAGGTGCGAAAGCTATACAAGAGGAAAGTCCTGCGGAGTTTTTGCTTTTACAAACAAATAATTGATAGCGCCTCAAAAAAAGATTTAGCCGGAAATAGCCGAATAGTTGATTTTTCAATTTAATCGCTATCTTTGTGCCGACAAATTTTTCTGCAAAGAAAATCAGCGTACATAAATAATTATAGCCATGTCACAAATCATCAACATCCATGCTCGCGAGATTTTGGATTCTCGCGGCAACCCTACCATTGAGGTAGATGTAATCACCGATTCGGGCGCCGCAGGGCACGCCGCTGTCCCCTCGGGCGCTTCAACAGGAGTGCACGAGGCCGTAGAGCTGCGCGACGGCGACAAAGACCGCTTTGGCGGGAAAGGCGTGCTAAAGGCGGTGGAGCACGTAAACACCACCCTGTCCGAAAACCTGCGCGGGTTCTCCGTATTCGACCAGCGTGGCATAGACAGCCAAATGCTGGAGCTCGACGATACGGATAACAAGGGTAACCTTGGCGCCAACGCCATACTTGGCGTATCGCTGGCGGTGGCGCATGCTGCCGCGCAGGCGGCGGAGCAGCCGCTGTACCGCTACGTGGGAGGCGTAAACGCGCACGTCCTGCCTGTACCTATGATGAACATCCTCAACGGTGGCTCACACGCCGACAACTCCATTGATTTTCAGGAGTTCATGATTATGCCCGTGGGCGCCGAAACCTTTGGGGAGGCGCTGCGCATGGGGGCCGAGGTGTTCCACTCCCTAAAGGCGGTGCTCAAAAATCAGGGCTACTCCACCAACGTGGGCGACGAAGGCGGGTTTGCCCCCAACCTCAAAAGCAACGAGGAGGGAATAAAGGTAATCCTTGAGGCTATCGAAAAGGCAGGCTACCGCCCGGGGGAGGATGTGTTTATTGCCCTCGACCCCGCGTCGAGCGAGTACTACCTAACCGAAGAAAAAGTTTACCACCTCAAGAAAAGCAGCGGCGAAAAGCTCACCGCGCAGCAAATGGTGGACTTCTGGAAAGGCTGGACAGGCAAGTACCCCATCCTCTCTATCGAAGACGGAATGGCAGAGGACGACTGGGACGGCTGGAAGCTGCTCACCGACGCCATTGGCGGCAAGGTGCAGCTGGTGGGCGACGACCTCTTTGTTACCAACTCGGCGCGCCTGCAAACGGGCATCGACAAGCAGGTGGCCAACTCAATCTTGGTAAAGGTAAACCAAATAGGAACGCTCACAGAAACCATCGACGCCGTAAGCCTTGCCTACCGCAACAGCTACACGGCCATCATGAGCCACCGCAGCGGCGAAACGGAGGATACCACCATTGCCGACTTGGCCGTGGCGCTCAACACCGGCCTCATCAAAACCGGCTCGGCTTCGCGCTCCGATAGAATTGCAAAGTACAACCAGCTGCTCCGCATAGAGGAGGCGCTGGGGGATACAGCCTGCTACCTGGGAAAAAACTTCAAGTACGCCCGGTAATTCTTCGTTATGCTGTGCGCGGGCTATTTTTGCGCTGGGGGATTAACAACTAAGAGATGAATGCCCTACGGGCAATAAAACAGGCTTGTTGGGCTGCTATTCTATTGATATGAATGCCCTACGGGCAATGCACAAAACTATGCCGCGCGAAGTATAAAAAGGTTGCAGCCCTCCCTTCCTGCTGCGCAGCAGGAAAGGGGGCTGCAACTATTGTGCATGGCGGCGTCAGCCTGTCTGTGCTTTTGTTCGGCCAAAGCTGCGCCGCAAAGCGCTTGCCAGCATGTTCATCAAAAAAACGATGGCGATTAAAACCAGCGCCGTACCGTAGGCGGCAGGGCGCGATGCCTCAACGTCAACTCCGCTGGTGGCCATGACGTAGAGGTGGTAAGGCAGCGCCATCACCTGGTCAAAAATGCTCTGGGGCAGCTTGGGCAAAAAGTAGGCCGCCACGGTGAACAGGATAGGCGCCGTTTCGCCCGAAACCCGGCCAACAGAAAGTATTAAACCCGTAATGATGTTGGGAAATGCCGCCGGCAGCGTAATCCTCACGATGGTTTGCAGCTTGCTTGCGCCCAGCGCAAGGCTGCCGGTGCGGTAGGAGCTGGGTATGGCCTTGAGCGCCTCCTCGGTAGTGCGAATAATGAGCGGCAAAATCAGCAGCCCCAGGGTAAAGGAGCCGGCAATAATGGAGTCGCCAAACCCAAAGGTGTTGACGAATAGCGCCATGCCAAACAGCCCAAAAATGATGGAGGGAATACCTCCGAGGTTGTTGGTCATAACGCGGATAAACCGCACGGCCAACCCGTTCCCCGCATACTCGCTGATGTATATCCCGGAGGTAAGCCCAACCGGAAAAGCGAAGATAACGCTGCCCGCTATCAGGCACAGCGTCCCGACGATGGCGGGAAGTATGCCGCCGGAGGTCATGCCGTCCGCCGGAGCGGTGGTGAGGAACTCCCAGCTAATGACGCTCAGGCCGTTGTACGCTATAAAGCCCAGCATCCAGAGCAGTATCCCAACCACCAGCAGGCTCAGGCCGCGAAAGAGAACAAAGGCTATTTTTTGCTTTACATTCTTATCCATCAAGGCAATGAATTTAAGATTTCTTTTTTCTTTACAGCGTAAAGCAAGGCAAAAAAAGTTACGGGCCGGAAAAGATATTGTTACAAGCCGGTTAAAATGGCTAAATCTTTTTTTGGATGGTGTCCATGTTCTAGATGAATGCCTTACGGGCAATAAAGCGAACTTGCCGATGCGCTTTTCTACTAATATGAATGCGCTCTGCGGGCAAAATATATTTTCATATCAATAGAATATGGACACCACCAAAAAAATTATCGTATAAAATTTGTTGCTACCCTCGCCTCGTACGCCGGCAAGCCAACGCCGGCAGCCTTGCCGGCTGCAATGCACTTCAGCAGCCACGCCATGTTTTGCCCCAGCGTGCGCATGGTCTGCATTCCCTCCAAATCCTTGCGCGCTTCGTCGGGGGTGTTGCCGTGCACCATGTTCCAGTACTGCGAGGGCGCTACGGGCATGTTGGAGATGGTGAAATACTTGTTGAGCTGCTCAAGCGCAGCGGTGCTGCCCGCCCTTCGGCAGCTTACCACCGCCGCGCCGGGTTTGCCCGCAAAGTGCTTGCCGGCCGAGTAGAACAGCCTGTCCAAAAATGGCGTGATGAAGCCCGACGCGGCGGCGTAGTGCACCGGCGATCCAAAAACAAATCCGTCAAATTCGGCTACCTTTTCGGCGGTTGCGTTTACGCTGTCGTTCAGGATGCACCGGCCTGTTGAGCGGCAGGTGCCGCAGCCGCGGCAACCCGCCACAGAGTCTATTCCGAGCCAGAGAATTTCTGCCGTTACGCCGTCTTTTTCCAGCGCCGCCGCTACTTCCGATAGCGCAGTATAGGTGCAACCCTTCTTGTGTGGGCTGCCGTTGACCAGTAGTACTTTCATATTTGTTTTATTTTGAGGGTTAGCCGCCTGCCGATTTTTCTGAAGCGGCGCAATGCTGAGGGTTTTCTGCTCCGGCCAGAGTTTTATCCCGATATACGTTGCTGCCGCGCCAATGGCCGACACGCCGGCGTATTTTATGGCGCATTTTATGGCGTCTCTCCGCGATATTTTCTTTGGTTGGCTCATCTATTTCGGCAAATAGCTTGGGTTATAGCGCGCAGGGTAAGGCTAATTTTCTATTTTCTCTGCATATTCCTTCAGCACCTTTACGGTAGCGTCGGTATCAAATACGACGTTCAGCCCTTGCTCCTCGTGTGGGGGGTCGCCCAAGTAGTCGTTCCAGGGCTGCCAGCGCTCGGTTGCCGGGCGGCCAAATCCTCCCCATGCCCAGAAGTTGCAGCCGGCCAGCACGTCGCCGTTCTTCGACGAGCGCGCAACCTGCGACAGGATGCAGGCGTAGTATTCATCGCGGGCTGTGGTGGGGTCGTCCGGCGTGTAGAGATGGTGGTCGCGCGGATATCCGAACTCCTCAATAACCAGCGGCTTTTTCAGCTTTTTGGCGATTGCGGTATGCTCTGCAATGTAGGCGTTGGTTTTTGCTACTGCCGAATCAACACCTTCGGTAACGTTTGGCGTTTCAATCCAGCTCCAGTTTTTAGGCCAAATATGGATGGTGAGGTAGCCAACGTTTGGGTCGGCGTGAATGGCCTCAAACAGCGACATATCGCTCTCGCAGCCCAGCTTCCCCTCGCTGCCGATGGAGATGAGGTGGTTGCCGTCCAGCGTACGGATGAGCGCAGTAACCTCCTTTATCCACTTTGCAAAGGCGGGTTTTCCCTCCTTGCTGAGCGCGCGCGGCTCGTTGCCCACCTGCCACGACATGATGGCGGGGTCGTCAACATATTTTTTTCCGGTGTAGCGGTTGACGCGCTCAACTACGTACTTTACATGGTTGAGGAACAGGGCGTGGCAGCTGTCGCACGTGGCGTAGCCCGACACCTTGCTCAGGTAGGTATCCCAGTCAATTTCGCCTTTGGGGAGCGTTTTGTCGTAGCTGGTCCAGCGGAGGTATTGGACGTATCCGCCGCTCCAGTCCCACGTGTTGTTGATGTAGAGCACGGCGTACATTCCGCGCTTGCCCATTTCGGAGAGCAGAAAATCCAGGCCGTCAAAAATGGTATCGTTATACACGCCGGGCGCTACCTGTAGCGTAGGCATTACCTTTGTTATTTGTCCGGCAGGGCCGTCGGCGCCCACCAGCACGCGCAGGTTGCCCACGCCGTTGGCTTTCATGAAGTCAAGCTCCTTGAGCAGGCGCTCGCGGTTGCCGCCCTGGCCGGTGGAGCCAAGGATGGCACCGTACCAAAAGTTTGTTCCGACGTAGTAGTAGGGTTGGCCGTTTACCTCAAGCCGTCCGTTGCTTTGCGTTACAAATGGAGCGGTAGGCGCTACCGAGCACGAAGCCAGGAGGCCTGCGCAGGCGGCTACCGATAGGAATAAATTTTTCATTGCTCTGATTGGGAATATTAAGTTGATGATTATCAGGCGCGCTTGCCGGAATGGTTGGCAAAATGGCGGCCTGCTGTAAAAATTTCTCAAAATTACACGAAAATTACGAGATTTCCAAGCGCACAAAGCAGCGGGTGCGCTTTTCTTTGCCTGCGGCTTTTCCTTTTGGCTGTTTTTCAGGCATCGAAGTTTTTACCCGACAAATTCCCGTATCAGCTTTTCGGCTTCGGCAATGGCGTCCTCCAGCTGGTCGTTGATAATGGTTTTGTCAAACCTTGCGGAGAACGACAGCTCGTGCTCTGCCTTAGCCACGCGCTCATCAATAACTTCCGGGTCGTCGGTGTTGCGCCTCACTAAGCGGCTGCGCAGCTCCTCCACCGAGGGCGGCATGATGAACACCAGCAGCGACTTGCTGCCAAAAATTTTTTTGAGGCTCAACCCGCCATGCACGTCCACATCAAAAAGCACATGCTTGCCGCTGCTCCAAATCCGCTCCGGCTCGGACTTTAGCGTACCGTAGCACTTGCCGGGGTACACCTCTTCCCACTCAATGAACTCGCCGTTGCCTACGCGGGTTTTGAACTCGTCGGGCGGCATGAAGTAGTAGTCCTTGCCGTTTACCTCGCCTGCACGCGGGGCGCGGCTTGTTGCCGAAATGGAAAATTCCAGCTCCGGTACGGAGCTGAGCAAGCGCTGCACTATCGTAGTTTTTCCGGACCCCGAAGGAGCGGAAAAGATGATGATTTTTCCTGACATGGTTAAAAAAAATTAGAGAATTGGAGGCCAAAGCCTGTTTTTTCTTTACAGCACGTTGAGCAGCTGCTCCTTGATTTTTTCCAGCTCGTCTTTCATGCAAACCACAATACGCTGCATGTTGCTATCGTTGGCTTTGCTTCCCAGCGTATTGATTTCGCGCCCCATTTCCTGCGCAATAAACCCCAGCTTGCGGCCTGCACCAAGCTCGCTTGCTGTCTGCACAAAGTAGGTGCAATGGCTGTGCAGGCGCGTTTTTTCCTCGGTTACGTCAAGCTTTTCGAGGTAGTAGATGAGCTCCTGCTCAAAGCGGTTTGCATCCACGGCAGCCGCGCCAACCGCCTCGTCCAGCGCTTGCCGCAGGCGCGTTTTGGCGGATGCAATGCGCTCCGCCTCAAACGGCTCTACCTGCACGAGCAGCTCGCCAATGAGGGCAACGCGCTGCAAGATATCGGCCATGATTGTGGCGCCCTCCTGCTCGCGAAACAGCGCCAGCTGCTGCACGGCGCTGTCCACGCAGCCCAGCGCGCGCGCAGCCTCGTCGTCGGCAACCTCCAGCTTGGCGCCTGCCATCACTTCGGGGAGCTTCAGAATTGCCTCCACGGGGACAGCGCTTTCGCCCACCGTGGACAGGAGCTCCTTCAGGTAGCCGTAGTACGACCTGAACAGCGCGGCGTTGACGGCCGCAGCAGGCAGCGCTTCGGAGCTTTCGACGGTAACAAACGCCTCAACCTTGCCGCGCTGCAGGGGAGCAAGCCGCCTGCGCATCTCCGGCTCCAGCTCGCGGTACGCCAAAGGCGCCCGAATAATAACGTCGAGCTGCTTGCTGTTGACGGAGCGCAGCTCTACCGTGATTTTCTTCTCGTTGCATAAGGCTTCGGCTTTACCGTAGCCGGTCATGGATTGTGGCATTTGCTATATTTTGTACATTTTAAGAACGATACAAAGGTAGATTTTTTTCGTGTATATGCAAAATTGGAGGGGCCGTGTTCTATTGGTATAATAAAATAAGGTAATGAGTTTACCATAACTTGGATGGTTATGATCTTTGCTACTGAGGTTGTTTTGTAAAAAAAAATTAGATAAAAATGAGGTTTTGTGCCCCCGCAATCCGTCATTCCTGCGAAGGTGGGGAATCGGCTAAAATCAAAATCGCCACCCGTCGGTTTACCCGCCGGTTTTTTTCGTTGGTGTTGGGGACGAGAGGATGCCGGCTGCCCTCGCCCAAGA
>JAISAC010000026.1 GCA_031266935.1 Prevotellaceae bacterium | reverse complement strand
CTGTATGAGAAGAATGCCCGCCTGTTGATTACGACCTGGGGCGACAGGGCAAATGCCAACGGAGGCGGCTTGCACGACTACTCCAACCGGGAATGGGGCGGCCTGCTGAAAGATTATTATTATCCGCGCTGGGCGGCTTATTTCGACAAGGTAAAGGCAGGCGCCGCAACGCCGACAGCCGACGATTTCTTTGATATGGAATGGGCATGGGCGACAGCAGTAACAACCGCATCGAATGCATATCCTGCCGTTTCTCAAGAAGAACCGGTTGCTACCGCGCGGGAAATTTATGGGAAATATTTTCCCTTGTCGGATGCAATAACTGGAGATCGGACAGAGGCAGGACAGAGGCAGTAACCTGCCTGCGGGGCGGCGTTTATTAATTGCAAAACATCACGGATACTATAAGCGACGAGTTGGGTGTGTTCCATTTCGACCCTTCGCTTTCTACCGATGAAGAATGGAAAATGACGGCGGAGACACGAATTTATCCCAACCCTTTCGAAAACGAGCTGCATATCAAAGGTACGGAAGGCTATACCTTGCGCATCTTCAGCCTAAGCGGTTCGCTTGTTCGCACACCGGAAGTAATCGCTTCGGATGAAACCATTGACCTGACGTATTTGCCGGCAGGTAGCTACCTGTTCCGGTTGGACAAAGACGGAAAGACAAAAGCGATATGGGGAGTAAAAAAGTAGCAACGCTTCGCTACCGCAACTTTTCCGGCGAGGTAAAATCCTGGTCGCTGTAGTCGAGGTTTTCGCCGGCCATACCCCAAATAAAGACGTAGCTGCTGGTGGCTGCCGCCGAGTGGATAGACCATGCAGGCGAAATCACAGCCTGCTCGTTGCCCATCCAGATGTGGCGCGTTTCGGAAGGCTCGCCCATGAAGTGGCATACGGCTTGCTCTTGCGGCACCTCAAAGTAGAAGTACGCTTCCATGCGGCGCGAGTGGGTGTGGGGAGGCATCGTGTTCCATACGCTACCTACCTTTAGCTCCGTCATCCCCATTTGCAGCTGGCAAGTTTCGAGCACCTGATTTACAATTAGCTTGTTTATACGGCGGGCGTTGCAGGTTTCGAGCGAACCGGTATCAACCACCACCGCGTCTTTCAGCGTAATGTGCCTGTCGGGACAATTTTTGTGCGCCGGCGCCGAGTTGAAGTAAAAATGCGCAGGCTTGCCGGCATCTACGCTGCCGAACAGCACCTTGCGGTTGCCGCTGCCAAGGTAGAGCGCCTCCTTGTATTGCAGCGTAAACTCCTTCCCATCAACGCTCACCGTGCCCGTTCCGCCTACGTTGATAATGCCCAGCTCGCGGCGGTGCAGAAAAAACGGCGCCTTGAGCGGGTCAATAGCTTCGAGCTCGAGCGGCCTGGTGCGGGGAGCGGCGCCGCCTACAATCAGGCGGTCGAACATGGTGTAAACCATGCGCACTTCATCGTCCACCATGAGCTTTTCGATTAAAAATTCTTCGCGCAAGCGCTGCGTATCGTAGCGCTTGGCGTCGGCAGGGTGCGCTGCATGCCTGATTTCGTACTTTGTCATTTTGTTAAGGTTTTTTTATCGTGATACTGTTTCCTCTCTATCCGGGCCTACGGAAATAAACTTCACGGGGACGCCGGTTTGCTCCTCAATAAACTTTACGTAATTCATGAGCTCCTGCGGCAGGTCTTTTTCGGTGCGGCTGCCCGAAATAGGCTGCTTCCACCCCTTGAACTCCCTGTATATCGGCTCAACCGGCATATCAACCTCATATGGATAACGGTCGGTGGCTGCGCCGTTGATTTTGTAGCCTACGGCAACCTTTATGGAGTCGAAGCCATCCATCACGTCGGCCTTCATCATGAACAGCTGCGTGGCGCCGCTCACCATGATGGAGTACTTGAGCGCTACCAAGTCGAGCCAGCCGCAGCGCCGCGGGCGGCCGGTGGTGGATCCAAACTCGCAGCCCTGCCGGCGCATCTCCTCGCCAACTTCGTCGTGCAGCTCTGTGGGGAAAGGGCCGCTGCCAACGCGCGTACAGTAAGCCTTGAAAATGCCTATTACCTCGCCTATTTTGCATGGCGCAACCCCAAGCCCCGTGCAGGCTCCGGCGCACACCGTGTTGGACGAGGTTACGAAGGGGTACGACCCAAAATCGACGTCGAGCATTGAGCCTTGCGCTCCTTCGGCAAGAATATTTCCCTTTTTCAGCAGGCTGTTTACCTCGTATTCGCTGTCAACAATGGTAAATTCAGCCCGTAGCCGGTCAATGCTTTGCTTCCATTTTTTCTCCTCCTGTTCTTCCTCCTCAACGTTGAGCGGGTAGCTAAGCTGCTTGAGCAGGGCGAGGTGCTTTTGCTTGAGCGCGTCGTACTTTTTTTCGAAATCGGGGTGCAGCACGTCGCCTACGCGCAGCCCCGCACGGCCGATTTTATCGGTGTAGGCAGGCCCTATGCCCTTGAGCGTGGAGCCTATTTTTGCCCCGCCTTTGGCGGCTTCCTGCGCTGCGTCCAGCATACGGTGGGTAGGGAGGATGAGGTGCGCTTTCTTGGAGAGCAAAATCCGGCCTTTGGTGGGTACGCCGGCGGCGTTGAGCTTTTCAACTTCGCCCATCAAAATAGCAGGGTCTACTACTACGCCGTTACCTATAAGGTTGGTTGTCCCGTCGCGAAAAATGCCGGAGGGAATGGTGTGCAGCACGAATTTTTTGCCATCGAACTCCATCGTATGCCCGGCGTTTGGGCCTCCCTGAAAGCGCGCCACCACGCTATACTTTGGCGTGAGCACGTCTACAATTTTCCCTTTGCCTTCGTCGCCCCACTGTAGGCCAATGACTACATCTACCTTCATTCGTTAAATGATTAATGCCACCGCTCCCGACGGTAATGATGATGCGGAGGAGCCGGTAAGCAGATTAAATACTACCAAGCTGTATTTTTGCCGCAAGGTAACCATTTTTGCGCAAAAACAGCCAAAGGTACAAAAAATTTCAGAATTTCAGAATTTATAGCTGAAATTCGGGTGCATTTCAAATTGTCGCACCGTGGCGCTACGCCGCAGGTGGCGGGAGATTAACTTCGTTGAGCATCTTGTCGTACGCAGGCGCGTAGCGCCTGCGTACGACAATTTGAAATGCACCCAAATTGCGAGCTAAATCTTTTTTTGAGGTGCTACGAAAAATAATTTGCAGTTCGATAGTTAGAATACGGATAGAACGAGGGGCAGCTGAGAATCTCATTTACTCACTTGTGTTTATTTTAAAGTGTTCGTGAACTCGCTACGCTCGGTTTCACCTAATTTATCTAACAAAATAACCTCAAATGAAATTTTCGTAGCACCTCAAAAAAAGATTTAGCCAAATATTATTTCGACATTTCTATTACCTAATTTTTTAGGGTTTGGGAATAATCTAATACTCTTAACGCCGGAGGCGATCGCCTTTTCATGCAGCCTCCTGCGGGACGGGACGCAGGCTAATGCAGCACCGCTTGCCATTTTCTACCCATATTCCCCACAAAACTATTTTGTATTTTAAGTTTTCGCTATATCTTTGTAGCTGTTTTTTTAAAGCCCCCCCATTTTCGACCGGCATCAACAGCGGCTGCCGTTGAGGGGGCTAAAACGGCAACGCCATATCACAGTAAGTGTGATGCAAGGTTTATACTATAAGTTATATAACAATCATGTTTATCAACGCAACCAGCTACTACATTCCGGAAAAAAGAGTGCCAAACGATTACTTTTTGGCTGTGAACGGGCTTACCGACGAGTGGATTTTTCAGCGAACAGGCATTAAAACCCGCGCATGGGCAACCGAGCAAGAAACTATTGACTACATGTGCATTGAGGCAGTAAAAAAGAGCATCCCGCAGCTTCCATACGATATTTCCGATGTTGACCTGATAGTGTTTGCCTCCTACTCGCCGTCGGATACGGTAGCAACTACGGCGCACGTTGTGCAGCGCGAATTTCGGATGACAAAGGCTAAGGCGTTTTCCGTTTCGTCGGCCTGCTCGTCGGCCATGAACGCCATCGAAATCATTCAGCTGTTTTTTGCCGGCGAAAAAGCCTCAAAAGCGCTGCTCCTCTCCGCCGACCGCAACACCAGCTACTACAACCCGCAAGACCCCAAAGCCGGACACCTGTGGGGCGACGCCGCTACCGCCTTTTTCTTCTCCAAAGAACGCATGAGCGGCAACGAGCCTCGCGTGGTGGACATTACTACGATCGGGCTGGGGCATGTCGGCAAAGGAAGGGAGGGCGTTTACCTCGATCTCAAAAAGGAAGGTATACAAATGCACAACGGAAAGGATGTATTTACGCAGGCTTGCACCTACATTGCCAGCTGCGCGGAAGCAATTACGCGGCAAAACGGCTACTCTATTTCCGACCTTACCTACTTCATTGCGCACCAGGCCAACATGCGTATTGTGAACCACGTGATTAAGCAGCTGGGTATCCCCGAAGAAAAATCGCTGACAAACATCGGCGAGCTGGGCAACACCGGCTCCGTGAGCTCCATGCTCATCTTTGCCCAAAACTACACCCGTTTTTGCGCCGACAACCTAATTTGCATCTCGGTGTTTGGCGGCGGCTACTCTGCCGGTGCATGCCTGATAAAATTCTGAAAAATTGCGCCTTGCGCCTTACGCCTTACGCCTTTGCGCCTTACGCCTTCCCCAGCTCAAATATTTCCTTCAGCTCCTTGTTGCTAAAGTTGCCAATCCAGCTTTCGCCGGTAGAGATGGTGAGGTCGGCAAGGTTTTTTTTGCGCTGTATCAGCTCGTTGATGCGCTCCTCGAATGTTCCTTTGGTGATGAAGCGGTGCACCATCACGTTGTTTTTTTGCCCGATGCGGTAGGCGCGGTCGGTAGCCTGCGCCTCTACGGCGGGGTTCCACCAGAGGTCGTAGTGGATGACGTGGCTGGCGGCCGTGAGGTTAAGCCCCGTGCCGGCGGCTTTGAGCGAAAGGATAAACAGCTTGTCGGCGTGGCCGGACTGGAAGGTTTCCACCATTGCGCGGCGCTGCTTCAGGGTGCAGCCGCCGTGGTAGAACAGCGGCTTTTCGCCGAAGCGCTCGGTGATGAAGTGCTGCAGCAGGCTGCCCATTTCGGTGAACTGCGTAAAGATAAGCGCCTTTTCGTTTGCCTCCACAATGCTGCTCAGCTTCTCGAACAGCAGGTCCATCTTGCCCGAAAGGCTTGCGTCGAGCACGTTGTTTTTCAAAAAGTGCGTGGGATGGTTGCAGATTTGCTTGAGCGCCAAAATCATTTGCAGCACCAGCCCTTGCCGCACAAACAGCGATTTGCTGTCGGTTCCTTCAATGGCCTCAATGGCTTTCATGGCTTCGTGCAGCGTTTTCTTGTACAGCCCGGCCTGCGCCTTTGCCAAGTACGCAAAGCTGTCGATTTCGATTTTTTCGGGCAGGTCGCTGATGATTGCCTTGTCGCTCTTCAGGCGGCGCATCATAAAGGGCGCTGTTACCTGCTTGAGCTTGTCGGCGGCTGCCACGTCGTGCCGGTTCTGGATGGGGTTGGCAAACGCTTCGCGAAACTCGCCGAGCGTTCCCAGAAAGCTGCGGTTGCAAAAATCCATAATGCTCCAGAGCTCGCTCAGGCGGTTTTCTACCGGCGTTCCGCTCATGGCCACAAACGTTGCCGCCGGAATGCTTTTGATGGCCTTGCTCTGGGCGGTTTCGTAGTTCTTTATGTTTTGCGCCTCGTCGATCACCACCACGCGCCATTTTTTCTTTTTCAGCGCAAGCGCGTCGCTGCGGGCAACGCCGTAGGAGGTGAGCAGCATGTCGTATGCATCGCTTTCTTCCAGCTTTCGGCCTGCGCCGTGGTAGAGCTTTACGGCGAGCGACGGCGCAAACTTTTCGATTTCGGCCTGCCAGTTGGCAAGCAGCCCGGTGGGGACAACCACCAGCGCTTTTTCTTTTTTCAGCGTATCGGTTTCCTTGAACTTCAGCAGCATGGCGATTACCTGTAGGGTTTTTCCCAGGCCCATGTCGTCGGCAATGAGGCTGCCAAAGCCTATTTGGGCGTTGCGGTACATCCACGCAAAGCCGCGCTGCTGGTAGGGTCGAAGCTGCACGTTCAGCGCTTTGGGCAGCGGCACTTCTTCTGCGTGAGTCAGCTTCTCTACCAGCTCCTTTACTTCGTCGGTGAGGGCTACCCTGGCGCCGTAGTAGTCGCTGCTCAGGGCGGTGCGCAGCATTTCGTAGGGCGACAGCATTTTGTCGGATGAAAAATGCCGGTGCAGCTTGCTCAAATCGTCGGACGAAACGTAGATGTACCGCGCTTTGTACTTGATAAGCCCTGCGCTGTTTTTCAGTATCTCCTTAAATTCGGCTTCGCTCACCGTTGCATCGCCAAGGGCAACCTGCCACTCAAAGTCAAGCAGCGTTTCCAGGCGCATAAAGCCGGTATTATCCTTGTTTTTTTGGCGTATCTGTACGCTCGCTCGGGGGCGCAGTATTTCCTGCAGCGATTTGGGGAGCAGCACGTTGATGTTGAGCAGATGGATAACCGGAATAACCTGCATCAGGAAGGGCGCAAACTCCGCGCTGCTCATGACAATTTCCGACTTTCCCTTTGCGTTGATGTAGCGGTCGAGGCCGGGAATGAACGCGCTAAGCTGCGTTAGCGCTTGCAGCACCTCAAACCGAATTTTAGCGTACTTTTTCAGGTTCAGCATATCGCTAAGCGGCACCGGCTTAGTGAGCGGATGTTCGTTGTCCTCCACGTTTACGCTTACGCAAAAGCTGCCATTCTCCTGCTCGTCCACCACAATGCCGGGGCGGTACTTTCCCTGCGCAATGTAGTAGCGCTGTAGCCATGCGCTGATGCCGCCGGAAAGCGCCTCCTCGCCGGGCAGGCTGAACGTATAGCCTCCGCCGCCAAAGAACAGGTTCAGAAAAATATCCTTGTCGCCCTCCTCCTTGCTCAGGCGGTGCAGCAGCGCGCTCAAAAATACCGACGTTACCCCTGCTGCCCTGTTTTCGTCCAGCGGCGTTTCCTCGCTCCACAGCAGCAATCCTTGCGGCAGCAGCGGCTCGAGCTTTTCCGTCAGCGTGCAGACTTCGCTGCTGAGCATGGCCGGCAGCCAGCGAATGTGGTACTGCTCGCCGTCGAACCTGACGATTTGCGGCGTTACGGCGCCGTTGGCCGCCAAGTTGACGGCGTACAGCAGCAGCGTGTGCAGCGCCGCCACCGACGGCTGGTAATCGCACAGGTGCGCCGCCGGAATTGCCCACAGCGCGGGGATAAACTCCTCGAGCAGAATTGCCTCTCTCTTGCCGTCGAGCAGAATGGCGGGCTTATTTTCGTTGCTTACCGACAGCTGTATTTTTGTGTGGTGGGTAATAAGGCTCGCGGTTGCTCCGCCCACAGAGGTCATGCGCTGCAGGACGGGCAGCAGGCTGAAAAAGTTGCCAAGCGAAGCTTTGTTAGAGAGTATCCGCTGGGCATTTTTGCCGGCCTTGCGCAGCAGCAGCGCGTACTTGTCCCTGAAATTTCCGGCCTGCTGGTAGAACACCGGCTTATCGGGCAGCAGCTGTATCAGCGTGTCGGCAATGGGGGTGAGCGCAGAGAAGTCAACGGAGCGAAGCGCGGCGGCGGTATCAGCCGCCGGCAGCGCCGCCGACAGGGTTACCTCGGCTTCGGCTTTGGGCTTGGCTCCGGACTTGGCTCCGGGCTTGGCTTTGGCTTTCGGCTTGCCGGACGGAAGCCCAACGACCTCGGCAAAGTTGGGAATTTCGGTTTGCTTTGTCGATACATGAACGTCAATCTTTTCGAGCTCCTTGAGCAAATCTACGTTGTGCAGCTGAAATATCAGAAACGGGTTGTTGTCAATTTCGGCGCTGACCTTGTAAATTACTGCCGCCAGATGCTTGCATGGCACCGCCCAGTCGGGGCAGCTGCACTCCATCTCAAAGTCGCTCCACTTCTGCGGAAAAACCCGCAGCCCCTTTTGCTCGGCAATTTGCAACGCTTCGGCGTCGAGCTCGCGGTTTAGCAGCTTTGAGATGACAACGGGCTTTTCGGCCAGCCTGTCAACCAATGCTTTTACCTCTTTTTCGGAAAATGATGGAACGGTAATCGTTATTTTGTAGGGCTTTAGCTGATTTCCCTGCACCTTTGCAGCAATGCTGTTGCCGTTAATCTCAAGCGACCTGACAGCGCCTTTTCTGGCGTATGCGCTGCCGCGCGGCAGGCGGTTGCTGTAGTCAATGTGCGCCAGCGAATTTAACCATTGCGCTCCCCACCATGTTTTCCCGAAAAAATTCGACATAATTTGTGCTATTCGTTGTTGTTGTTTTGTGTATGCGTATGCTTACTGCAAAAAAGGAAGCAAGGTCACAAAAAAAATTGGATTATCCTACTTTTTACCCAAATCTTTAGTTAAACTCCTACGTGTTATGCCGATTATGACATGTTGAATAGCTCAAATTCAGCTATTTTGTAAAATTCTTATCCCCAAAAATAGTATTTTATGGGCAGGTGAACGGCGCTGTAAAATTTTTTTACAGCATGTGTAAAATAATTTTACACTTTCCCTTTCAAGTAATTTCGTCAACTATCTATTTATTAATTGTTTATATGTTTTGGCACGGCTTTTGATGTATATTTAACCGTAGAAGAACAAAAAAAAATGGTCAAAAGCATGAAAAAAATAGCTGCTCTATCGCTAATGGCGGTGGTAATCCCGTTGGGAGTTTTTTCTCAGGAAAAAACATGGACGCTGGAGGAGTGCGTTGAGTACGCTATCCTGCACAATCCGCAGCATGCAAGGCAGGAGGCGCAAAATGAGATTTACAGGTACAACCAACAGGAGGCGATTGGCGGTTTTTTGCCGTCGCTGAGCGTCGGCACGGGCGTGTCCATGAACTTTGGGCGCGGCGTGGACCCGGAAACCAACACGTACATCAGCACCAGCACGCTGGGCAACTCCTACGACATTTACTCATCCATCACCCTGTTCGACGGGTTTGCCCAGCTGTACCGCGCAAAAATGGCGAAAATCAACCGCCTGAAGGGGGAAGAAGAGCTGCAGGCGATCAAGGACAGAACGACGTTTGAGGTGATGGAAATCTTCTTCAACGTTCTCTACTACAAGGGTACGGTGAAGCTGGCCGAGCAGCAGCTGGAGGAGAGCGCCCGCAACCTGAAAAAATTCCGGCGCATGGAGGAGCTGGGGCTTAAATCTATCCCCGACTTGGCAGAGATACAGGCCAAGGAGGCCGAAGACCGCTTTTTGCTGACCCGCCAAATCAACCTCTACAACTTGGAAATCATTAAGCTGAAGGAAAAAATGAGCCTGCCGGTGGACGAAGGCTTGCTCGTTAAAAGCTACGAGCAGGCGCCACCGATTAGCGCCGAGGTGCAGAGCGCAGCGGAAGCCTATCAGCAGGCGCGGGTTGCTTTGCCCAAGGTGCTGGCCTCCGCCCGGTCTGTGGCGGCTACCGCGATGGAGTATAAGGTGGCGCGGGGGCAGCTGTTTCCCAGAATATCAATGAGCGCGGGCTTTTCGACCGGCTTTTCGCGGCTGACGGATGGAACCCCGTACATGTCGTTCAGCGAGCAGCTGAGGCTTCGCGAAGGCAGCTACGTGAGCGCAAGCCTGTCCATTCCCCTGTTTAGCGGATTTTCCCGCGTTTCGGAGCTGAAGCGCAGCCGGCAGCGCCTGATTATCGCCCAGCATCAGCATGAGGAAATTCTTCGTCAGGTGTACAGCGAAATCGAGCAGGCTGTGGCCGACGTCAACGGCCTGTCGGACGAGTATGCACACGCGCAGAAGCGAAGCGCCGCCATGCAAAGCGCCCACCAAATGAACCTCCGCAAGTACGAAGAGGGGCTGATTGACGCCCTTGCATTGACAACCAGCTCGAACCGGCTGCTCAACTCCCGCGTGGAGGAGTTACACACAAATTTGAAGTATCAGCTGAAATATAAGCTGCTGAGCTACTATAAGGGAATTTTGAATTATGAATTATGAATTTTGAATTGGCTGACGTAGGGTGCATTTCAAATTCTAAGAGAACTCCTAAAAACTCAACTTCCTTAAAATGAGGTAATGAGGTTAGGGAGAGTTTCGTAATATATTGCTACTGACGTTGTTTTGTTATAAAAATGAGGTTGGAAAATGAGGTTGGAACCGAGCGTAATGAGGCTCTTTTGAGGATGAAACCTCATTTTTACCTAATTTTTATAACAAAACAACCTCAGTAGCAATGAATTAATATATGTAGCAATACCTCATTACCTCATTAAAACGATGAAAATGATTGCGGAAAAAATAAGGTAATGAGGTTGGGAAAATCCGTGTAATTATTTGCTACTACTGAGGTTGTTTTGTTAAGAAAAATTAGGTGAAAATGAGGTTTCAAACTGCCGCGGGAATGACGGTGGAAGGGAGGAGGGAAAGACTCAAAATGAAATTTTCATAGCACCTCAAAAAAAGATTTAGCCGTTTTCTATTGATATGGTTCCCCTACGGGGAAAGCATAAAAATAGCCCGCATACAGCATAATAATTCGTAATTCAAAATTCATAATTCAAAAAAATCATGGACATACCAATAGCAAAGAAAAAAGGGTTGCAGAAAAAACATATTCCGTACGTAGCCGGAGGGGCTGCCTTGGCGGTGGCGCTGGGCTGGATGATTTTCGGAAATCACAGCTCCAAGTTCAGCGTAGAGAAAGATAAGGTGATGGTGCAAAGCGTGCTGAAATCCGAGTTTAACGATTATATTCGCATAAACGGGCAGGTGCAGCCGATAAATACCATTCAGCTGAGCGCGGTAGAGGGTGGCATGGTGGCCGAAAAGGTGGCGGAGGAAGGCTCGATGGTACGGCGGGGTGAAGTGATTGTCCGCCTGACCAACCCGATGCTGAGCCTCAACATCCTCGACAGCGAGGCGCAGCTGGCCGAAAAGCAGAATTTTTTGCGCAACACGCAGGTTACCATGGAGCAGGAGCGACTGAACCTTCGCAAGGAGAAGCTCCAGCTGGACTTGGACATAGACCGCAAGAAGCGCAAGCACGAGCAGTACGAAAGCCTGTACGCCGAAAGCCTGACTTCCAAAGAGGAATACTTGCAGGCAAAGGAAGATTACGAGTTTGCGGTGAAAGGCCGCGATTTGGTGATGGAGCGCCAGTGGCAGGATTCTATTTTTCGGGGGATACAGGTGGAGCAAATGGAGGAAAGCCTGAACAATATCCGCCGTAACCTGATTCTGGTACGCCAGCGGGTGGATAACCTCGACGTGAAGGCGCCGGTGGACGGCCAGCTGGGGCTGCTCGACGTGGAAATAGGCCAGTCGGTGGGGAGCGGCATGCGTATCGGCCAAATCAGCGTGCTCTCGGACTACAAAATCGAAGCCCTGATAGACGAGCACTACATCGACCGCGTGCGCAACGGCCTGGCGGCAACCTTCGAGCGGCAGGACAAAACCTACAGGCTCGTTGTCCGCAAGGTGTATCCCGAAGTGCGCGACAAGCAGTTCAAAACCGATTTTATTTTCGAGGGCGAGCGCCCCGACAACATCCGCGCCGGACAAACGTACTACATCAACCTGCAGCTGGGGCAGCCGATGGAGGCGATTTTAATTCCGCGCGGCGCGTTCTACCAAAACACGGGCGGGCAGTGGATTTTTGTGGTTACGCCGGACGGAAAAAAGGCCGTTCGCCGTCCGATACGGATAGGCCGCCAGAACCCGCTCTACTACGAAGCCCTCAGCGGCTTGGAGGCCGGCGAAAAGGTGCTTACCTCCAATTACGACAGCTACGGCGACGCGCAGGAATTGATTTTTAAATGAAAATATTAAATATTGCCATGCTAAAAAATTTCCTAAAAATTCCCCAAAATAAGGTAATGAGGTTAATGCACATCGTTACTCTCTTTGCTACTGAGGTTGTTCTGTTGAGAAAATTAGGTAAAAATGAGGTTCTTTTGAGGGAGCAACCTCATTACCCTCATTGAGATGGTTTTTAGAAGTTTCCGAAATATGGATGTCATCAAAATACTAACCCTTTAAATAAATATTGCTATGATTAAGAATTTCCTGTTTGTGCTGAAGCGTTTTAAGACTTCGTCCGTCATCAACATCGTGGGGTTGTCGGTTGCGCTGGTTGTGTTTTTCGTTGTGCTGATGCAGGTTTACTACGATTTTACCTACGACCGCAGCTACGCAAATGTCAATAAAATCGTACAGCTCAACAGTTTCCGAAGTGAAGGCGGCAAAAGCAGCATCGGTACGGCCTCCAACTTCCAACTTCCCGCCCAAATCAAAGATAGGCTGCCGGAAGTGGAAGCCTACTGCATGTTTGCTAACTGGGGAAATGAATCTTTCGACGTGGATAAAGGCAACGCCGCGCCGGAAACTTATCCGCTTCCCCAGATACGCACGACGCAAAGCTTTTTGAAGGTCTTTACCCCCGAAATCCTTGCGGGCGATACCACCGCCATTTTTGCTGCGCCGGGCAAGGCGATGATTTCGGAAAAAACCGCGCAGCGGCTGTTCGGCAGCGAAAATCCTGTCGGGAAAAGCCTGCGCTACCACTACAGCGGGGAGCAGTTGACCGTGCAGGCCGTTTACCGCGATTTTCCGGAAAACTCGTCGCTCAAAAACGGCGTTTATACCCATTTGCAAGAATTTGAGGAAAGCGAATGGAGTTTCCTTGCTTTTTTCCTTATCCAGCCCGGCAATCTGGCGGCGGCAAGGGAAAAAATCAACAGCAAGGAAATACTGGGAGAAGAAACCAGCCAATACCTCGAAGAACATCCGGAACTTGTGTACCGGCGACAGCTCTCTTCTCCGAACGATTTATACCTGAGTGGGACGAATGGAGGAGGCAATCGTATCAACACTACGCTTTCGCTTTTGGCGATAGGCATCCTCACGCTGCTGATTGCGTTTATCAACTTTGTCAACCTGTCGCTGGCCATGGCGCCGTCGCGCGTACGGAGCATCACCATCCGCAGGGTGATGGGCGCCAACAGAACAGCCCTCCGGGCAAGCATTGCCGCGGAGAGCGTGCTGTTCACCGCGCTTGCCGCCGGCACAGCCTTTGCCGGCATACACCTGCTGAGGGGGAGCGCCTTTGCGCAGGAGCTGTTCCCCACCATCGAGTTTTCCCTCCTGTCGCACGTCGGGCTGTTTGCCTCGGCGCTGGGCGCTATTTTGCTGCTGGCGTTCGCCATCGGGCTTTACACCATGCGCTACACCACCTCGTTCGGCGAGACGGAGGCGCTGAAAGGCTCGTTTGCGCTGGGCGTACAGGGCGTAAAAATGCGCAACCTGCTCATCGTAGTGCAGTTTACCGCAGCCATTGCGCTGATTTGCATTTCCATCTTTATCCGGCGGCAGAACGATTACATGCTGAACTTCGACTGGGGGATGCCCAAAAAGAACATCGTTTACCTGCCCATTGCCGGGCTGGGTAAAAATTCCCAGTCGTTTGGGCAGGAGTTACTCCGCGACCCGCGCATCAGCGATTACTGCATTACCCGCTTCCTGCCCGGACGGGTGGGAATGAATTGGGGATGCGATTTTGAAGGCAAAAACATCCAACTCACGGTATGGTCGGTGGACGACCGGTTTTTCGACTTTTTTGAGGTAGAAATCCTCGCCGGGCGCAAGCCGGAGCATACGGACTCCGTAGTATCCCAAATAGTGGTCAACGAAGTTTTTTTGAGAAAATACGAATTTGACGAAAGCATCGTCGGCAAGGATTTCTCCGCCTTCGGCCCCGGGCGGTTGCAGGCAGTGGCCAAAGACGTTCACTTCCAGTCGCTGCGCGATTCCATTGCGCCGATGGCGTTTGGTGTGCTGTCGAAATGGCAAAATTTCGCGTACGTTTTGGTGAAGCTCACCGGCAGCGAAATACCCAACACGATTAATCACATTGAGCAGGTTTGGAAGCAGTTCAGCAGCGAACCGTTTGAGGTGCATTTTCTCGACGAGTCCATGGATCAGCTATACCAAAAGGAAAGCAACATGGCCAAGCTGATTGGCCTGTTTGGGCTGATTATCGTCGTCATTGCCGTGATGGGCGTTTACGGGCTGATTTTGTTCAACACCAAGTACAGGGAAAGGGAAATCGCTATCCGCAAGGTCAACGGATCGTCCAACAGGGAAATTATGCTGCTGCTCAACCGCGCCATTCTCGCGCAGCTGGGCGTAGCCTTTGCCGTGGCAGTTCCCGTTGCATATTATGTCGTGCTGAAGTGGCTGGAAAGCTTTGCGTACAAAACGCAGATTGTCTGGTGGGTGTTCCTGCTCGGCGGCGCAATTGTATTGGCCATTACGCTGCTGACCGTCAGCGCCCAAAGCTACAAGGCCGCGTCGCGAAATCCGACAAAAGCGCTGAATAATGGGTGAGGTAAATACATTTAAGGATGAAGCAAAACAGATTACGCCCCGTTGAGGCTTAACGGCGAGGGGGGGTGCGTTTCCGACACAGGGCGTTGCCCTGTGCTAATGATGCCGCCCTTTCAGAGCTGCCTGACGGCGAGGGTGGGGCGCGTTTCCGACACAGGGCGTTGCCCTGTGCTAATGATGCCGCCCTTTCAGGGCTGCTTGACGACGAGGGTGGGGCGCATTTCCGACACAGGGCGTTGCCCTGTGCTAATGATGCCGCCCTTTCAGGGCTGCCTGACGGCGAGGGTGGGGCGCGTTTCCGACACAGGGCGTTGCCCGGTGCTAATGATGCCGACCAGTAAAGGCAAACGACACCAACACAAATATTTGCGATTTCGATAGGGGTGTTGCCCATTCGTAGTCGGAAGATGTAAAAAGCCCTGAAAGGGCGACATCAATAGCGTAGGGCAACGCCCTACGAACAAGAAGCCGTCACGTTCACATTAAGCCCTGAAAGGGCGACATCAATAGCACAGGGCAACGCCCTGTGTGGGGCGACATCAATAGCACAGGGCAACGCCCTGTGTGGGGCGAAATCAATAGCACAGGGCAACGCCCTGTGTGGGGCGAAATCAATAGCACAGGGCAACGCCCTGTGTGTGGGTGCACCATTGTTAACACAAAAAAATCAATATATTATGGCACAATCATTATCAAAAGTATATGTACACATTACGTTCAGCACAAAGAACCGCTATTCGTTTATCGACAACGGAATAAAGCAGGAATTGTGGGCGTATCTTGGCGGTATTTGCAAAAGTTTGGAAAGTAACCCGATTTGTATAGGCGGCTACAACGATCACGTGCATATTTGTTGCTTGTTGTCGAAAAAGATAACGCAAATAAAATTGCTGGAAGAGGTTAAAAAAGAGTCGTCCAAATGGATAAAAACGAAAGGAAAACAATACGAAAAATTTTATTGGCAAGATGGTTACGGTATTTTTTCGGTCAATCCATCTGAAGTAGAGGCGGTTGTAAAATACATTAATAATCAGGAAGAGCATCATAAAAAGCGAACATTTCAGGAAGAATTATTGGCTTTTTTGGAAAAATACAAGGTAGAATATGATGAGTGTTATTTGTGGGAATAATTCGGATTGCGCATTTTCGAGGCGAAATCAAATGGAGCAAAACAGATTACGCCTCCGACACAGGGCGTTGCCCTGTGCTAATGATGCCGCCCTTTCAGGGCTACCTGACGACGAGGGTGGGGCGCATTTCCGACACAGGGCGTTGCCCTGTGCTAATGATGCCGCCCTTTCAGGGCTGCCTGACGACGAGGGTAGGGCGCATTTCCGACACAGGGCTGTGCTAATGATGCCGCCCTTTCAGGGCTGCCTGACGACGAGGGTGGGGCGCATTTCCGACACAGGGCGTTGCCCTGTGCTAATGATGCCGCCCTTTCAGGGCTACCTACAGCAACCCATATTTTTCCGATTTCGATAGGGGTGTTGCCCATTCGTAGTCGGAAGATGTAAAAAGCCCTGAAAGGGCGACATCAATAGCGTAGGGCAACGCCCTACGAACAAGGCGACATCAATAGCGTAGGGCAACGCCCTACGAACAAGGCGACATCAATAGCGTAGGGCAACGCCCTACGAACAGTTTATAAATTATAATTTTTCATTCAATAAACAACTAAATTCAACAAACAAAAAAAACTAAAAAAAATGAACATTTTCAACACTTACAAGCGTACCCGGTTTTTCCTTTGGATTAACATCACGGGGTTGGCCCTTGGGCTGGCCGCAGCAATCATGCTGATTTTATTCGTCGTCAACGAGCTGAGCTACGACAGGCACTTCGCCAACCGCGAGCGCATTGTGCGGCTGATGACCGTTTACGAGCGAAACGACTACCGAAACTATGCCGTAATCAATATACGGAAAGCTTATACGGAGCTCCCCGCAAAGGCGCCGGGCGTAGAAGCTGCGATTCAGCTGTACTACAAGGGGGCGCAGGTTGAAGTTATCGCGGAGCAAAAACGCTTTTCGATGCATAGCATGTTGGCTGACGCCGAATTTTTCAAGGTGTTCCAAACGAAATTTATCGAAGGCGTTCCGGAGAGCTGCCTTTCCTTGCCCAACGCGGCGGTTATTACGCGCAAGTGGGCGGATATTATGTTCGGGTCGCCCGAGGATGCTGCCGGCAAGACGATTTCCTTCGACGGAAAGGATTTTGTTGTTACGGCCGTGGTGGAGGCATTTCCCAAAAACTCGCACCTGACATTCGATATCCTTGCGCCGATAACGACCATACCGTGGCTTAATGAAGCCGGCGGGCTGGAATTTTTCACCTACTACTTAATCCGCGAAAGCGTTTCGGTGGAAGATACGCGCGCGGCTATCGAAGACGAATACCGTACCCTGCTAAAACCCTGGGCACAGGCGGTGGGCGACCCGGAGGCGCACGGCACAACGGAAATGCTGGACGACGTTTACCTGAAATCGAAGGTCATACACAGCCCGACAAAAAGCGGGAGCATGCCGTTTATCTGGGTGCTGACCGGCTTGGCGCTGTTTATCCTGACGCTGGCGGTAACCAACTTCATCAACCTGTTCGTAACGCAGGGGCAGCGGCGGATGAGCGAGGTGGGCGTCCGCAAGGCCAACGGGGCGCAAATTGGCGACATTGTGCGGCAGTTTTTTTCGGAAATCGCGATGATTGTGCTCGTCGCGTTCGCTGTAGGGCTTGTGCTTGCGGTGGTATGCGTACCGTACTTTGCCGACCTCATCGGCAGGGACGTTGACCTGGCGCAGCTGGCGAACCCGATGTTTATTGGAGCGGCAGCGCTGCTGTTTGTCGCAACGGTGGTATTCTCGGCGTTTTATCCGGCCTTTTACCTGAGCCGCTTCTCGCCGCTGGAGATACTGGGCAAGCGGGTGAAGCTCTCCAAGCGCCGGCTGACGGCCTCGGTTGTGGTATTTCAGTCGGTGATTTCGATTGTCCTGCTGTCCGTAATCGTAACGCTGTACAAGCAGACGGCCTATCTGGAGAAGCTCCCGCTGGGGTATAACCCGAAAAACCTGATGCTCGTGCAGTGCAACGGAGCGCTTAGCAACAACTACGAGGCGATTAAGCAGGAGCTGCAGAAGCATCCCGAAGTAAAGGCTGTTGGCGGCTCGCACCACGTTTTTGGCGGCGGCTGGAGCGGTCAGGTTATCACGAAATGGGAAGAGCAGGACAAACGTTACCCGATTAATGAGTACCGCCTGATGTCCGGCATGCCGGAGTTGATGGACTTGAAGTTGACCGAAGGGCGCTTCTGGCGCGAGGACGACCCAGACAGCGTCCGGACGCTTATCCTCAACGAGGCGGCGGTGAAGATGCTGGGCGGCGAATCGCCCCTCGAGAAAACGTACGGCTACCACCAGCGGCAAACAAGGGTGATTGGCGTGGTCAAGGATTTTTACTACAACAACCCCGTTTTGAATATTGAGCCTATTGTGCTGAGCCGCGTGTTCGGCCCGTCCGTCGTCAACATCCGCTTTGCGGAAGGCGTTAGCCCCACTCGTGCGCGCGAAGTCGCGCTGGACGTTTTCCGGCAGTTCGACCCCGAATTTGTCCTCAACCCGTGGTGGGGCGCGGATATATACGCCAGCAAGTTCAGGGAGCTAAAAATGGTTACGCGGATGGTGCTGATTGGCTCGCTGGCGGCCATCTTTGTCGCCATGCTCGGCTTGCTGGCCATTCACCTGTTCACGGCCATGCGCCGGACAAAGGAGATTGGCATCCGCCGCGTGCACGGCGCGGGGCGCACCTCGATATTTGTCCTGCTTTCGCTGGACATCCTCAAGTGGATTGGCTACGCGGCGGTGGTGGCAATTCCCGTGGCGGCGTACTGCATCATCCGGATACTGAATACTTACGCCAACCACGCGTCGCCGGACTGGATGGTATTTGTCCTGCCGGTGCTTGCCCAGTGCCTGATTGCCCTGCTGACCACCTCGGGCGTAACGCTGAACGCCCTGCGGCGCAACCCGGCGGAAACGATAAAAACGGAGTGAACTAAAAACTAAAAACTAAAAACTAAGAACTAAAAATTATTCGAGTATAAAATCAACCATAGTATTAACAACCGCACGTTTTTTCAACGTGCACAAACAAACAAAACCAAACATCATGATTAAGATTGAAAATTTAAGGAAAGTGTTCCGCACGGAAGAAGTAGAAACCGTAGCGTTGAACGATGTATCGCTGGAGGTGAACAAAGGCGAATTTATTGCCATTATGGGGCCATCGGGCTGCGGCAAGTCAACCCTGCTGAACATCCTCGGGCTGCTGGACAACCCAACGTCGGGGACGTACCATATAGCGGGGCAGGAGGTAGGCCACCTGAAGGAAAAAGACCGTACGCAGGCGCGCAAGGGGAACATCGGCTTTGTGTTCCAGAGCTTCAACCTGATTGAGGAGATGAGCGTCTTCGAAAACGTAGAGCTGCCCTTAGTGTACATGAAAATCAGCAAGGCCGAGCGCAAGCGGCGGGTAGAGGAAGCCCTGAAGCGGATGAGCATCAGCCACCGGGCAAAGCACTTCCCCAACCAGCTCTCCGGCGGACAGCAGCAGCGCGTGGCCATTGCGCGCGCCGTGGTGGCAAACCCCAAAATCATCCTGGCCGACGAGCCGACAGGTAACCTCGACTCCAAAAACGGCCGGGACGTAATGGACTTGCTCTCGGAGCTGAACAAGGAGGGCACCACCATCGTCATGGTAACCCACTCCCAGCACGATGCCTCGTTTTCGCACCGCCTCATCAGCCTGTTCGACGGGCAGATTGTAACGGAGGTGCAGAGCAGGATGTAGCTAAGAACTAAAAACTAAAAGATAAAAACTAAAAGTTGCGCGAAGCGCAGTAAAGAGGCGTTAGCCAACTTTTAGTTCTTAGTTTTCAACTTTTAGTTCAACAAGTCGTTCTTTGAAATATTGGATTACACGTTTTTAATGGGGAAAATTTTTTTTCAAAGAAAAAACTTGTATCTTTGTATGGAAACAAACTTGAATCTAATGGATAAATTTAAAATCATTTTCTTGAAAGAAGCGAGGGAATTTTTACTCGATTTGGATGAAAAAAGTCGGCATAAAATCATCTTTAATATGGATAAGGCTAAAATTAAAAATGATAAGGAATTATTCAAAAAATTGCAAGGAGAAATATGGGAGTTCCGAACAATGCACAATAAAACCTTTTATAGAATTTTTGCTTTTTGGGACAAAACAGAAAAAGAGGAAACATTCGTGTTGGCAACACATGGGATTGTGAAAAAAACAAGAAAAATACCTGACAAAGAGATTGGAAAAGCAGAAAAAATACGATTAGATTACTTTAAATATAAAAATGAAGAAAATGGAAAGTAAAAAAATGGAAATGTTTTCGTTTGACCGGATAAAAGATGAATTTATAGGTGAAGCAGGAACCGAAAAACGAACCCAATACGAGCAAGAGTTACAGCTTGAAATATTGGGTGACTTAATCCGTAAAGTTCGGTTGGAAAGAAATTTGACGCAAGAAGAATTAGGTTGCCTAATTGGCGTACAACGTGCACAAATATCTAAGCTGGAAAACAATACAACCAACACAACGCTTCAAACAATCTTGAAAGTGTTCGGAGCATTAAAGGCAAAAATTAATTTTAACGTCGAATTGCAAAATAATTCTGTGCAAATTGCAACTTGATTTTCTTTAGTAAGAGCAAAAAAAGCGTGTAAACCAATATAAAAAGTTTACGCGCTTTTTTATTGCTGTAAAATTAAAAAACTTCACTATGAAACAGTTTATCAGAAATTTCAATAGACAGAAAGTTGTCGGCATGTTCAACATCGGCAGCCTGAGCTTAGGCGTTACGGTAGCCATCATCGTTGGCCTGTGGGCTATCCACGAGCTGAGCTTCGACGGCTTCCACAAAAACAAAGAGCAGCTATACCGGATACTCTGCCACGCCAACTTGAACAACATGTCGACAACGTTAGGCTCCACTTTCCACCCGTTTGGCGAGGCGGCTAAGGCAGAAATCCCGGCTATCGTAGACAGGATGCGGGTATATCCGCATCGGAGCGATGTTCGGGTCGACAATACCCTTCATCCGGGAATCAGCGTGATGCTTGCCGACACGAACTTCTTTTCGTTCTTCACCTTCCCGCTGAAGGTGGGTGATCCGGCTAATGTTCTTTCCGCTCCCGATAAAATAGTGATTGGCGAATCGGCGGCTACCCGCTTTTTCGCGGGCGGCAATCCGGTGGGGCAGAGTTTGCAGCTCGAAGGCCATACGTTTACCGTTAGCGGCGTGATGAAAGACCTGCCCAACAATTCCAGCCTGCAAGCCGATTTGGTCTTTCCGCCATTCAACTACGATGACCTGATTTGGGGCAACAATGATGTGTACATTACTCTTTTCCGCATTCCGGATGCCGAAAAAATAGCCGAAACGGAAAAGGCGCTGACGCAAATTGCTTACCGGGACATGCCGCTTTTCCAAAAGATAGGCGTTTACTTTACGCTGGAGCCGCTGAGCGACGTCCACTTCACTAAAACGATGATGAATTCGTTCCCGACAGGAAATAAACCCATGATCGGGGTGTTTGTGCTGGTTGCTTTCATCATTTTGATTATTTCCTGCATCAACTTCACCAACCTGTTCATTTCCACGTCGTTTTTGCGGGCAAAGAGCATCGGGATTAAAAAGTCGCAGGGAGCGAGCAAGTACTCGCTGGTCAGGAATTTTTACATCGAAACAATCTGCTACGTCCTGATTGCCATTGGCGCCGGCATTTTCCTCGCCCATCTGGTGTTGCCGGTATTCAGCGGCTTTACCCAGCTTAACGATGTAGGCCCGTTTGCGGCATCCAACCGCTTTACCCAATCCGCGCTGACGATTGATTTGCTGGCTCCCGAGCTATACGTATTCCTTGCTGTCCTGCTGGTTTTCACGGTATTGCTGGCGGGTACTTTCCCGGCATTTTACATGACCGGCTTCAATCCCATTCAAACCTTGAGCGGAAAATTTAAGGGAAAAAGTATCTCAATGTTCCAGAAAAGCCTGATTGTGGTGCAGTTTACGGCGTCCATTGCCTTGCTGATTGTGGTGTTTTTCATGCAAAAGCAGGTGCAGTTCATGGCGCACTACGACTTGGGATTCAGCAAGGAAAATATTATTTACGTGCATGGACGGGAGCATTTCGCCCAAAATTACGAAGCGCTGAAGGACGAGCTGCTGAAAAATCCCAGCATCACGGACGTAACGATGAAAAATTCGCTGCCTACCCGGTGGAATCAGGGCTGGGGCATCAGCAACGTCGGCTCGGACGAAACCATTATCATGGAAATGAATTACGTAGAACCCAACTACTTCGATTTTATGGAGATGAAGATTATTGATGGAGAAAACCCGTTTCATTTGGAATCCAACCCCGATCCTTCAACTATTCCGGTCGTTATCAACGAAAGCGCCCAAAAGCTCTTGGGGCTGGAAAATCCGGTGGAGCAGATCATCCTTGCCAACGGCAAGGATCGCATGGCGGTCAAAGGGCTGATGCGCAACGCCCACGTCCGCTCGCTGCGCGACGAAGTTGATGCGCAGGTGTATATGAAAACACGATGGTACGGGTGGAATCCGGTTTTCTTCAAGGTAGCCGGCGACCCGCAGAACGCTATTGACGCCATTCGCGCCAAGTGGCAGGAGCTGGAGCCGGATTATCCCTTCGAATACCACTTTTTGGACGACACTTACCGGAAGCTGTACGAAGCCGAGAGAAACGCCGAAAAAGTGTTTGCTTTCGCCATGCTGATTACCTTCATCATCAGCATCGCCGGGCTGTTCGCCATGGCGTTTTACGCTACCCAGCGGCGCATCAAGGAAATCGGGCTGCGGAAGGTGAACGGCGCCAC
>JAISAC010000093.1 GCA_031266935.1 Prevotellaceae bacterium | reverse complement strand
GATTTTATTCCTTTTTCCGGGTCTGTTATTCCATAAGCATTTTCTAAGGAGCAATAAATAACATAATACTTGCCTCCTTTGTTGATTTTGCTCGCAAGGTTGAGCAACAAAGTTGTTTTTCCTGTCTGCCGTGCAGCGTGAATGACATAATAGTGTTTTGAGTCAATAAGCTCTACCAACTCGTTGTGCAACCGTTCTGTTGCATCAAGCATGTAATGCTCGCTTTCTATGCAGGGACCTGCTACATTAAAGTATTTCATATACAATTTTTTTTTGCAAATATAGATGATTTTTCCAATACTACACGCTGAATGATACGTAGCTTTTTGGCTACCTTTCTCAACAGCCGAAAATATTTACTGTTTTCCCGTCGACAATTTCGGCTTTTTGATAGATTTTCTCGTCCCAGGATGCTTCTTTTTTCCGGTCGAACGCTACAAGCCAGCCGGCTGTGCAGCCAAGCGTAATGTCCTAATGTTTGCTCAATGCCTTTTTTTTAGCCCAAATCCAAGTTTTCTTGGGAAATCACAAACTTATAGCTACCTTTGCGGGCTTCTTGTAAAAGAGCCTCCGACGACATTACAGCGCCGCTGTAAGGGTGTGATGGGGAATAGAAATTCTGAGTAACACTATTAAACTAAAAAAAAATGAAGACAATTGACCTTAAAGGTTCAAGCCGTGTAGCGCTGGGAAAAGACAGCACCGCCAAGCTGCGCGAAAGCGGGAATATTCCCTGCGTAATTTACGGCAACGGAGACAACATTTTGTTTGCGGTTGAAGAAGCCGCGCTGCACCCCTTGGTGTACACGCCAAGCGCCTACTTGGTAAACATTGACCTTGACGGAAAAAAGGAGCTTGCCGTAATGCGCGAGCTGCAATTTCATCCGGTATCGGACGCTATTCTGCACGTAGATTTCTACCGTATTGACCACAGCAAGCCTATCACCATTGATGTGCCCGTGGCGCTGCAAGGCAGCCCGGAGGGCGTGAAGCTGGGCGGAAAGCTGCAGCAGCTTACCCGCAAGGTGAAAATATCAGCTTTGTCGCAAAACCTTCCCGACGTTCTCAATATAGATATTTCGGGCTTGGGCTTAGGCAAAAGCGTTTTTGTGGCCGACCTCTCATTTGAAAACATAACCATTCTCACACCGAAGAGCGCCGTAATCTGCGCCGTGAAGATGACCCGCGCCGCTATTGGCGCTGCCGCTGCGGCAAGCGCATCGGCGGCGGCTCCGGCAGCGGCTTCGGCGGCAAAGAAAAAATAGTAGGGTAGAAAGCTTACCCCGCTTTGCACTCCCTGCCGCTCTCAAGAGCTGGTGCAGGGTACGCTTTCGTTCTCAATTCTCGCAGCTTTCGGATGAAGTATTTGATTGCATGTTTGGGTAACGTTGGGCCGGAGTACGAAAATACGCGGCACAATATTGGTTTTAAGGTAGCCGATGCGCTGGCTGCCGCTGCCGGCTTGCGCTTTAGCGCAGGCCGCTACGGTAGCGTTGCCGAGCTGCACCACAGGGGGCGTACGCTCATCCTGCTGAAGCCGTCAACCTACATGAACCTGAGCGGAAAGGCCGTTGGATACTGGCTGCAGGCCGAGAAAATCCCGCTTGAGAGGCTGCTTGTAGCGCTGGACGATATTAACCTGCCGTTTGGACGGCTGAGGATGCGCGGAAGCGGAAGCGACGGCGGGCACAACGGGCTAAAGAATATTGCGCTGACGCTCGGAAGCGAAAGCTACGCAAGGCTGCGCTGCGGCGTAGGCAGCGACTTTGGCAGAGGGCAGCAAATTGATTTCGTGCTGGGAGAGTGGACCGACGACGAGCGCAAGCGCCTGCCCGGCTACATTGACCAAGCAGCCGACGCCATAAAAGCGTTTGCCGCCATTGGGCTGGAGCGCGCAATGAACGCCGCGAATACGGCAAAGTAGCGTCGGCGGGTTTTCCTGTTTTCCGAATGTTCTAATTACAATTAATATGGTATCGTCCGGCGAGCCTTTGCGAGTAGATAAATGGCTGTGGTGTATTCGCGCCTGCAAAACGCGCAGCGAAGCAGCAGAGGCATGCAGAAGTGGGCGCGTAAGGGTAAACGAGGTGGAGGCTAAAGCGTCGCGCGAGCTAAAGGTGGGCGATACGGTAAGCTTTCGCAAATCTCCGATTACCTGCACCTACAAGGTTATCGGATTTCCAAAGTCGCGCGTAGCGGCAAAGCTGGTAGCGGAATTTGCCGATGACCAAACGCCGCAGGCGGAGCGCGACAAGCTGCATGTGGACAGGTTGACCATTTTTGTGCAGCGCGAAAAAGGAACCGGAAGGCCAACAAAAAAAGACCGCCGGCAGCTTGACTTTCTGATGGGAAAAGGCAGCGCCTCCCAAAGGTGAAGCAGGATTTTTCTTATGCCATAAACACTTGCTGTTTTAGAGCTAATAAGCGGAAAAAAAGATTGCTATAAAGCATGGAAAAAATATTATTCAGATTATAAGTGCATTAAAATATTATTGGGAAAAGCAAGCATTTTGCCGCTTTTTTTTCTACTATTTTTTTCACACCTTTGCTCCCGATTTGTATTGCGCTTTTTATTATAAAACTAACTTATAAACACAGATTTATTTATGCTTGGCCACAAGGAAGTTTGGGATAGTTGCCTAAGGATTATAAGAGACAACATCAACGAAGAAAGTTACAAGGCGTTTTTTGAAAAAGTGACCCCTTTGCGGCTTGAAGGGAGCATGCTTACGCTGCAATCCCCTTCTCAATTTATTTGCGATTACATTGAGGAGCATTACATTGACTTGCTACGAAAAACTCTGCGGAAAGAGCTTGGCGTCGGCGCCAAGCTTCAGTACAGCATAGTCGTTGCCGGCGAGGCAACGCGCCCCGTCCTGTCGGATTCAGAGCCAATACCGCGCAACAAACCTGTCCTGCTGTCTGCTGCCGGAAGCAATACCCGGATAAAGGGCTTTAATCCGTTTGTTATGCCCGGGTTGCCAAACCTGGAGATAGACCCGCAGCTCAACCCCAAGTATGCGTTTGAAAATTACATCGAAGGCGCTTGCAACAAGCTGGCGCGAAACGCAGGATTGTCCATAGCGCAAAACCCCGGCGTTACCAGCTTCAACCCATTGTTTGTTAACGGAAGTACCGGCCTGGGGAAAACGCACCTTGCTCAGGCCATTGGGCTTGAAGTGAAAAGGCTGCACCCCGACAAGGTGGTGCTATACGTCAACGCTAATAAGTTTAAGGAGCAATACACCAGCGCCGTACAAAAAAACGAAACCAACAACTTCCTGCACTTTTACCAAATGGTAGATGTGCTCATCCTGGACGATGTGCACGATTTTGCAGGGCAAACAAAAACGCAGGATACATTTTTCCTCATCTTTGACCAGCTGCACCGCTCCAAAAAGCAGATTATTCTTACTTCCGACAAATCGCCGGTAGAAATAGAGGGGCTGGAGCCGAGGATACTGTCGCGCTTCAAGTGGGGGTTGGTGGCAGAGCTCAGCGTACCCGACTACGAAACCCGCCTCGCCATATACCGGCACAAGGTGCAAAAAGACGGCATCGATATCGACGACAAGATTATTGAATATTTGGCAGACAAGGTGAGCAGCAACGTCCGCGAGTTCGAAGGCGTACTCAACAGGCTGCTGGCTGAGGCAACGTTCAACAGAAAATCTATCTCAATGGAAATGGTGGTGAGCGTGGTAAACAAAAATATAAAAAATACGCAGCGGGAATTTACGGTTGACAGCATCTACAAAACCGTATGCGACTACTTCAGAATACCGGCCGATAGCGCGCAGTCGAAAACGCGCAAAAGAGAAATTGTGCAGGCGAGGCAAATTGCCATGTACTTTAGCAAGTGCATGACAAAAACATCGCTCGCGTCAATAGGCGCTCAAATTGGCGGAAAAAACCACGCTACCGTAGTGCATGCCTGCAAAACAATCAACAACCTTATGGAAACCGACCGCAACTTTTTTGAAATGGTGAGCAACATTGAGAAAAAGTTAAAGTCAAACTAAACCCCGATAAATCCACGATTCCAGCCGTAGAGCGCATGAAAGCTTCCATCCTGACCGTTGGCGATGAGATTCTTATTGGCCAAATTGTTGATACCAACTCCGCCTGCATCGCGCAGCAGCTGGGCGAGCAAGGCGTTAGCGTTTGCGAAATGCGCTCAACAGGCGATACGCACGAAGCTATTACAAACGCGCTGGATGAACTTTTTGCACTCTCCAGCCTGATTATCATCACCGGCGGGCTTGGACCTACCAACGACGATATAACCAAGCATACGCTTGCCGCCTACTTTGGCGCAACCCGCATGGCGCTGCACGAGCCTACGCTGCGGCATATTACGAAGCTGCTGAGCCGGAGAGGCATTGCGATAGGAGAGCTCAACCGAAATCAGGCGCTGGTGCCCGATACGTGCGAGGTGCTGCTCAACCTTGCGGGGACGGCGCCCGGCATGTGGTTTGAGAAGGACGGCAAGCTTGCGGTTTCGCTGCCCGGTGTTCCCCACGAAATGGAATACCTGATGGCTAACGAGGTCATCCCGCGCCTGAAAAAGCGCTTCCGCCTGGGCAAAGTTTACCACAAAAATATTGCTACCGCCGGCATTGCCGAGTCCACCCTGGCCGAAACCATTGCGGCGTGGGAAAGCGCCCTGCCGCCCCACCTGCGCCTGGCCTACCTGCCCTCGCTTTCGGGGGTGAGGTTGCGCCTCTCGTGCTATACCGCCGACGCTCATGCCGGCGTTGCCGACGAGGTAGAAGCGTACCTCCGGCAGCTGCAACCGCTCATCCCCTCCTGCATCGTGGGCTACGACGGCGATACGCTGGAGAGTGTCGTAGGGCAGCTGCTCAAGGCGCGCGGGGCAACGCTGGTTACCGCCGAATCGTGCACCGGCGGGCGGATAGCCGCGCTGATTACGGCGCAGCCCGGAGCTTCGGCATACTTCAAGGGAAGCATTGTGGCCTACTCAAACGACCTGAAGAAACGGGCGCTGGGAGTATTTCAAAGCGAAATAGAAGAGCATGGAGCCGTAAGCAAGGTGGTGGTAGAGCAAATGGCGCGCGGCGCACAGTGCGCGCTGCACGCCGATTACGCTGTTGCCACCTCGGGCATTGCCGGCCCCGACGGCGGATCTCCCGGAAAGCCGGTAGGGACGGTATGGATAGCCGTCGCCACCTCCGACAAGCTTACTTCGCACAAGCTGAACTTGAGCGGCGACAGAGAGCAAATCATCCTCCGCGCCTCGTACAGCGCGCTGAACCTGCTAAGGCTGGTGCTAACCAGCGACGGCAACGCTTGCTGACACCGCTGCCGACGTGCAGCTTTCGGGGGGAGGATAGCCGCTAATAGCACCCTATATATTCTGACGTAGCGTTTCAAGAAGATTCCGCACTTCGGTATCGTTGGGATTTATCCGCAGCGCCTGTTCCCATTCCGTCTGGGAGTGTTGGCAGTTCCCTTTGTTTTTATACGCAACGCCGCGACTAATGTATGCCGCCGTCAACCGCAAAAACATTATTATTCGGATTGAAATAAATGCCCGTTCCTATAAATGTTTCAATCCCATTTTCCACAAATGAACATTTAGGAAAATAATCAAATGTCTTTTGTGTGCC
>JAISAC010000171.1 GCA_031266935.1 Prevotellaceae bacterium | reverse complement strand
ATGACGAATAAACAAGATATAACAGTTAATAAAGTGTCACCCCTGCGGGGTTTGCAGAGACACGCGGATGCTCGCCTAACCGTATGCTAAAGCATACGGTTAATAGAGTGTCACCCCTGCGGGGTTTTGCAGCATACGGAGCGGAGATGCGCGGATGCTCGCTTGTCCGGGCACTCCCGCAGGGACGACACTTTTATATCCGTTATATCTTATTTATTTCTTATCCCTTAGCTATGAAAAGAATTGCAGTATTCGGTTGCGCCCTTTGCATTTTTGTCTTTTGCGGTACGGCAAAAGCCTCGGATAATCTTTTTCGTGGCTTTGCTCTCAAGGGACAGGGAGGCATTTTCTGTTCGCTCGTCAAGTCCAAAGATTTTCCTGTGGGGCAGCAGTACGCAGGGGCGTACGGCGGCAGCGTCGGCTATTACGCTGCCCGCATGTCTTACTTTGCATTTTTTGGCCGGCATCAAACCCTATACTCTGCGCCTCGCGGGCTGGTGATGTACCGCGATTATGAGGGCTACGAGTGCGGGGTTAACGTTCGGCGTACGCTGGGCGAAGTAAAGTACCTTTGCGCCCCCTTTGGCGTTGGCGCAATGTTGTCGGGCAGCTACGACCGATATGCTTTGGTAAAGCAGTACATGGCGTATCCGTCTGTAGGCGCCGAAATATTTTTGTCTTTTAGCCCTGTCCCTACCGGAAAAAAGATTTTTCCGGTAGAGGTGAGCATTCCGCTCATCTACGCTTTCCGTCAATCGGGGCACTACTTTAACGTTGGAATTTCTTTACAAGTTGGATTATGCCTGCCTCAAAAACGTTGAACATTATCCTTTTTGGAGTATTAGCGCTGGCGCTGGCTTGCAGCAAAGCCAACAAGCCCGCAAAGTACGCTGTTGTTTACGGTATATCGGCGTACCCTTACCCCGGTTTGGAGCTTTCCTACAGCGCCAACGATGCCGTAAGCGTATCCCGGCTTTTGGAGAAGCAGGGTTATGAGGTCATTTTGCGCACCGACAGCGCAGCCTCCATGCGCAACATAGAGCGCGATTTTGCCACCGTTGCCAGAATTATCGACGATAATGACCTGTGCCTGTTTTACTTTTCGGGGCACGGGCTTTTTGCTCAAACCATAGAAGAGCAGTGCGATTCCGCTGTTGCCGACGATTATTTTTCAATGCTGCTCTACCACCGGTTTACGTATCCTGATGTGTGCCGGTATATCGACGAAAATGCGCTCAGCGGAGAAAAGCTATCGCAGCTGTTTGCTTCACTTCCTCGCGGTTTGAGGGTTGGGGTTATTGACGCCTGCTATTCGGGGGCGCTGAAGCAGCGGCAACCGGTGGTAGATTACACGCCGGATGACTACGATGGCGGAGAAATCGAATATCCCGACGCTTCCGCTACCGTAAGCGATGCTGTACGCAGGTACAGCTCTCTGAAAAATCTTGGCTCGGGTATTGGCTATACGCTACTCGCCTCGTCGGGGAGCAAGGAGGTTTCGTGGGATGGCTTCTTTTCGCACAGCGTTTTCAGCTATTTCTTTATTATGTCTGCCGAGCAGGGAGACCTCAACAAAGACGGCGTTATTACGGCGTTAGAATCCTACAGCTACATTTACGCCGCCTGCCAAAAATATTGGAATACTCCAAAGCAAGATGCTGAGTGGAATTTTCTGCCGGCTGTTACCGGCGGCGCCGAGGATATTATTCTTTTTGAGCGCCCAACGCTGATAAATACTGCTATTTTAAATCCGGATATTGCCAATTAGCCATAAGCAGAGTTTTCCGCTTCCATTACACCCCCCTATCAGCTTTGCTTTTTCCGCTGCGCCCTCTGCGCCCTCTGCGCCCTCTGCGCCGAATTTTCGCAGAGGGCGCAGCGCGTTATCGCGTTATCACTTTGTAGCCCTCTCCAGCCGCTTCATGATAGAGAAGATGAACAGGGCCGAGAGCAGGCAGCAGGCGATGAGCACTCCCCAAAAAGCGACGAGAGAGAGCTTATCCCAAAAAGCGCCCAGCACGCCCACCAGCAGGTTGCCAATGGCGGTGGAGGCAAACCATCCGCCCTGCATCATGCCCTTGTACTGCGGCGGCGCAACTTTGGATACAAACGAAATTCCCATAGGGCTTAGAAACAGCTCCGCCAGGGTGAGCACAAGGTAAGTCCCAATGAGCCAGCTCGGGGAGACCAGCGTGTCCGAAATGCCGTTTATATCCGCCGGCGCCGGAAGCCCAATGGAGGCTACCAGCAGAATGACAAACCCGACGGCGGCAAGGAACATTCCGTACCCGATTTTGCGGGGCGCCGACGGCTCTTTGGATTTGCGGGCGAGGTAGGTAAACAGCCCTACGGACAGCGGCGTGAGCAGGATGATGAACAGCGGGTTGAACTGCTGGAAAATTTGCGGCGTTATGGTAACCATGCTGCTGAGCGATTCGGCGGCGCTTTTTACGTCAATTAGGTAGTTGGCAAGCAGCCCCCCTATACCCAGCAGGATGAGCGCAATGCCTGCTTTTGCGTTGCGCTTGCCGCCAAAAAGCCCCATGGTAGAGAGGTAAATGCCGTACATGAACACGATAAACGGAATGATTGCCAGCAGCGAAAACGCCATGTTGAGCAGCGGCGAAATTTGGCTTTGCGTATAGTCGCGGGCAAAAAACGTCATGCACAGGCCGTTTTGGTGGAACGACATCCAAAAGAAGATTACCACAAAGAACACGAGGAACAGCGCAATTATCCGCTCTTTTACTTCTGCGGGCGAGAGCACCACCAGCTGCTCGTCCTTTTTGCCGCTCTGGGCGGCCTCCTGCAGCTGCTGCCGGTGCGTTTTATCGACCGGTTTCCACGTCTTTTTGAACAGCAGGAATACCAGCACCGAAATCAGCAGGCTGATGCAGGCAACGCCAAATGCAAGGCTGTACGACTTGCTCAGCGCGTTGGAGACGTAGTACTGCCCGAAGGTGGTGGCAAAGTCTTGCGGGTTGCCGGTTTCGCCAAAAATGGTGAGGCCGTCAACGTCGGTATTTTCGATGCGCGACCTTACGGCAGCTTTGTCCTCGGCCTCGCTGGGGTTGCGGCTGGAGAGCAGCGCGTAGTCTTCGCGCGAAACCGGCAGCAGCGATGTATCGCTAAGCTGCCCCGATATGGTGAGCTGGTGCAGCCCGGCGGCTTTGAGCTTAAAGAGCAGCTCGTCCCTGTCGCTCGCAAATATAACGCCTTCCTTCTTCTTTGCCTTTTTTACAACCTCTGCGCTATCCGCGGCTGTTGCCGGCGCGCCTTTGTGTTTGGCGAATACGTCGGCCACAAAATCGGCTTCGTCCACCACGCGGTCGTTGAGCGCCACGTAGCTTGTCGCAATGGAGGCGTCGTAGGTAAAGTTGTCCTTTGCCAAAAAGGCGTTGTTGATGCTGTTGGCCATGCTTGGGGCAAAGAACGCGCCGATGTTGATGAACATGTAGAATATGGAAAACGCCACATCCCGCTTTGCCTTGTATATGTTCGACTCGTACAGGTTGCCTACCAGCACTTGCAGGTTGCCCTTAAAAAATCCCGTGCCCAGGGCAATTAGCAGCAGCGCCGCAAACATCATAGCCTTGCCCGCGGTGTCGGCTTCGCTTGGCGCGGCAAGCAGCAGGTAGCCAGCAAACATGACGAACGTTCCCAGCAAAATTGCCTTGCCGTAGCCCAGTATTTTGTCGGCAAAAAAGCCGCCTATCAGCGGCAAAAAGTAAACCAAGCCCAGGAATGTTCCGTAGATAAGGCTGGTTGCCGAAGAGGAAAGTCCAAACTTTGCCTGCATGTACAAGGTTAAAATGGCAAGCATGGTGTAGTAGCCAAACCGCTCGCCCATGTTGGTCAGGGCAAGCACCAGCAGCCCTTTGGGGTGATTTTTGAACATAAAATTTTTGTTTTGATGATTTGGAAATTAGGATGCAGCTGAGCAAATCAAGTAAATTATTTATTACCTTTGCAAAGGTAAAAAAAATGAGCTAACTGAGCGCAAACAGGTTGACAAATTTGCCATGAAAATAATCACGTCATCTGATATTCAATTTGTTGATGAATATACGATAACCCACGAGCCTGTTACGCCGGAGGCGCTGGTAGGTCGGGTGGGGGAGGTCTTGTATTGTGCGCTGCGGCAGCGGCTGCCGCAGCATCGGCGCGTGGCCATTGCCTGCGGTAAGGGAAAAAACGGCGGCGACGGGCTTGCGCTTGCGCTCGCGCTTGCGGCAGATGCGGCGTACCGCCTGCGCGTGCTGCTGTGCTACCCGCCGGAGAAGCTGTGCGCCGAAGCGGCCTATTTTTACGAAAAAATAAAGCAGGCTTCATCAGTAACGTGCGAGCAGGTGAGCGCCGACAACCTGCCGGCATTCGAACCCGACGAGCTGGTGGTGGACGCGCTGCTGGGCACCGGATTGAGCCGTCCGCTTGCAGGCTACGAGCGGCAGCTGGTACGGCACATCAACGGCAGCGGATGCTGCGTGATGGCGGTAGATATTCCGTCGGGCATGAGCGCCGACAGCTGCTTGCCCATTGCCGTCGCCGAAGCCGCCGCCGCCGCCGCCGAAGCAGCGGTGGTGCAGGCGCGCTATACCTTTACGCTCAACGCGCCCAAGCTCTCCATGATGCTGCCTGCCTCCGGCGAGTGCGTCGGCGAGCTGCACGTGCTCGACATAGGGCTGCACCCCGATGCCATCGACAAGGTGGCGTCGCCGTATCGCTACTTTACGCAGGCCGATGCCCGGCAGCTGGTAAAGCCCCGCAAAAAGTTTTCGCACAAGGGCAGCTACGGCCGTTGCCTGCTTGTGGCGGGCGCACAGGGCATGATGGGCGCTGCCGTGCTGGCTGCGCGCGCATGCTACCACGCCGGCGCAGGCTTGCTCACGGCGCACGTGCCCGGGCGCGGCGTTGACATTATGCAGATTGCAGCGCCGGAGGCGGTGCTAAGCATAGACGAGGACGAGCGCTGCTTTACGAGCTGCAAAAATATAAATGCAGGCAGCTACAACGCGCTGGCAGCAGGCTGCGGAATAGGTCGCAACCGGCGTACCGCAGCGGCGCTGGAGGCGCTGCTGCAGGCGGCCTCGTCTGTCCCCATGATGCTCGACGCCGACGCGCTCAACATTATTGCCGACGATAAGCGCCTGCTTGACCTGCTACCACCAAATACCATCCTTACGCCGCACGTTAAGGAGTTTGAGCGGCTGGCGGGGAAATGCGAAAGCGACGAAGACCGGCTCGCTCGGCTGCAGCGCCTCTCCCAAACGCGCCGCTTAGTGGTGGTGCTCAAGGGGGCGCATACCGCTGTTGCCCTGCCCAACGGCGTTGTCAGCTTCAACTCGTCGGGTAACGCCGGCATGGCTACTGCCGGTAGCGGCGATGTGCTTACCGGCGTAATTTTAGCCCTGCTGGGGCAGGGGTATTCGCCGGAGCAGGCAGCCTTGCTCGGCGTGTACATGCACGGCGCTGCCGGCGACGCGGCAGCAGCAAGCACATCGCAAAGCTACGTAACGGCAACGGATATTGTAGCGCGATTGTATGATTGGTAGAAAATAAAATTGAATTTATGAATAAATATTTAGCCGCAGTTTTAGCGCTGGCTGTACTTTGCCCGTCGGCAGCAGCAGCGCAGCGCAAGAAAAAATCCGACGAAAAGGAGTTCCCAAGGGCAACAGCGTGGGTGCAAAATATGAATGAGGTACAGCAGGTGGACTCGGGCTGCTTTGTGTACGCGCTTCCGCGCACCGTGCTGCGCTTAGAGGTGGAGGTGGAGCGCCGTATTTTCAGCGCCGGACCTTACGCTGCCTACGCCGAAAAATATTTAGGCGTAACAGGGGTGCAAACGGCGAGCAGCGTCCGCTACAACCTCAGCAGCGCAGCGCTCAGCTCATACGTCGAGGCCGATGTGCAGCACCTTTACGTGGTGCAGCCGGTGGGTAGCATGAGCTTCAGCTTTTTGAAGATGACAAAGGACGGGCTGATGCTGCTACCCGAAAGCTTTGGGCAGGCTTCGGCGGGTAGAAGCGTCAACGCTTTTACCTCAGCCGACCGCCCGCCGCTTTTTACCGGCATGGCTGTTGACGCCATGTTTCGTACCGTAAAGCCAAAATCAAAATCAAAGTCAAAAAAAATACCTGTTGATACCGCAGAGTACGAGAATATGAGCGTAGAAGAAGTTGAAGTGCCTGCAAGCATTTCGCAGCAGCCAAAAACGCAGGCAAAGACACAGGAAGAATGCGCCTCGGAGGTTGCGCAGCTCATTTTCAACCTTCGCAAGCGCAAGTACGAGCTGATTACCGGCGAGGTAGACGTTGCTTTCTCCAGCAACGACGGGCTTAAGGTAGCTTTGGCCGAAATAAACCGAATGGAAAGCGAATGCTTGTCGCTGTTTGTCGGCAAAACGGTAACGCAGCAGGCCACGTATAGCTACGACGTTGCGCCAACGCCGGCGCAGGAGAGCTACGATGTTTTTAAGTTCTCGCCCGAGCAGGGCGTACAGGGTATGGATGGCCGGGGGCGAGCGATAGCGCTGGAGCTGCGCTCCGAGGGTAAGTATGCGGCGGCAAACGTGCTGCCGGCTAAGGAAGATAGCAGCGGCTTTAGGGTACGCCTGCCCGACGTGGCGCAGGTACGCCTCCTCGATGGAAAGGATGAACTGCAGCGCGGACGCTTTTGGATATACCAAAACGGAAAAATAGTGAGCATACGCGTGGAGCATTTTTTGGAGAAGTAAAAAATAAAAAGTAAAAAATAAAAAAAATAAAAAGTAAAAAAAGCAAGGCTCATGCCACGCAAGCTGCTCAACGAAGAATTAGGCCGCGTAAGCATTGCGGAGTTTAAGCGGCAGGCAAAGCGCCCCATTGCCCTGGTGCTCGACAACGTGCGCAGCCGGCATAACGTTGGCGCGGCATTTCGTACAGCCGACGCTTTTTCGGTTCGCGAGGTTGTGCTTTGCGGCATTTGCGCCACGCCCCCCGATGCAGAAATTCACAAATCGGCGCTGGGAGCCGAGGATGCCGTTGCATGGCGGTACTTCGAGAGCACCATGCAGGCGGCAGAGCAGCTACGCGCCGAAGGCTACGAGCTGGTGGCTGTAGAGCAAACCGAAGCCGGCGCCATGCTCAACCAATTTTCTGCTGCCGGCAACAGGCCGTGCGCCCTTATCTTTGGAAACGAGGTGCGCGGCGTTGCGCAGGAGGTAGTGGACGCGTGCGACCGCTGCCTCGAAATACCGCAGCACGGCACAAAGCACTCGCTCAACGTATCGGTGAGCATGGGTGTGGTGCTGTGGGAGCTGTGCCGGTAGGAGAGAGTAAAAGTAAAAGCGCCGGCAAATTGAATGTAGCGCCCCGCTATGTTCAGCGCTTTAGCGTACGCAGCTTGCCAAACGTATGCTTTCCGAGCAAGAAGTAGCTGAGAATTATGCTGCCCCTGTAAATATTTTTCAAGCTGCTTATGCCCATTGTGCCGTGCTTGCCGCGTTTTCCTTTTTTCAGCCTGAAAAAAGCCGCGTGTGCCTTGAATACAGCGCCGGCGTAGCTAAACCTCAGCTGCAGCAAAAACATCAACGCCGACGCCCAGTCAAGCATTATGCGGAGCGCTACTACCGCAGCGTGAACGCCCGCAGGCAAATTTTTGTGGAGCATGAGCAGGTTGTTGCGGTAGTTGTAGAACAGCTTGCGGGGGTTGTTGTTGGGCAGCGTTCCGCCTCCTACGTGAAACACCTCCGAAGCCCCAACGCAGACAATATCGTAGCCTACATTTTGCATACGCCAGCACAGGTCAATTTCTTCCATATGCGCAAAAAAATCATCGTCAAAGCCGCCTAACTTTTTGAACAGCGCGGTGCGCACCATCATGCAGGCGCCTGTTGCCCAAAAAATTTCGCACGAGTCGTTGTACTGCCCTTCGTCTTTCTCTATGGTGCTCAAAATTCGGCCCCTGCAAAACGGGTAGCCCAGCATGTCAATAAAGCCGCCGGCGCCGCCGGCGTACTCAAAGCATTGCGGCTGCGAAAAGGAGCGGATTTTGGGCATGCACGCGCCAACGCTTTCGCAGGCGTCCATGCGCTGCACCAGCGGCGCAAGCCAGCCTTGCGGTACGTCAACATCGGAGTTGAGGAGCACGGTGTAGGTTGAGCTGATCTGCGCTACTGCGCGGTTGTAGCCCCCGGTAAAGCCGTAGTTCCGGTCGAACTTGATGAGGCGCACCTGCGGAAAATTTTGCGCCACGTACGCCAGCGAGCCGTCGGTAGAGCCGTTGTCGGCTACCACTACTTCGGTTTGCTCGTTGACGGTGTTGGCTACGACAGCGGGCAAAAAATGCTGCAGGAACTTTTCGCCGTTCCAGTTGAGTATTACGACAGAAATTTTTGGCATGAGAATTTCAAAAGTGCTTTCTTACGATTTCCAGAAACTCTTCATAAATCTTGGCGTTGGTGCTCACCAGCTCTTGCCCGAAGATGTAAGCGTTGCCGCCCGAAAAGTCGCTTATTTTTCCGCCGGCCTGCTTTACTATCAGCGAGCCTGCCGCCACATCCCATGGCTGCAGCGAGTACTCGTAAAACGCCTCAAAGCGGCCGCAGGCCACGTACGCAAGGTCGGTAGCGGCCGACCCGAGGCGGCGCATCCCGTGCGAGCGCTGCATGAAGAATGCAAGGCTGTTCATGTAGCGCTGTATTTTTTCGAAGTTGTAGTACGGAAATCCTGTGGCTACGAGCGCACTTTCTACCGTTGCAATCTCCGATACGTGAATTTCGTGCCCGTTGAGGAACGATTTGCTGCCCTTCCACGCGTAAAAACATTCGTTGGCTACAGCCTCGTGCACTACGCCCAGAATAACTTCCTCGCCGTCCATAAGCGCAATGCTTACGGCGTAGGGCGGCAGCCCGTGTATGAAGTTGGTGGTGCCGTCCAGCGGGTCAACCACCCAGCGGTAGCGCTCGTTGCTGCAGGTGGCGGTGCCCTCTTCGGCAATAAACCCCGCCTCGGGGAGCATCTTGCGCAGCGAGGCTACAATTTGTTGCTCGGCGTTTTTGTCAACGTCGCTCACAAAGTTATTCAGCCCTTTTATTTTGACGCGGCTTTGAGAGAAGCCTTTCCTCTCGCTTCGTAAAAAATCTCCTATGCTGCGCGCCAAAGTGCAAACATCGAAGGTTAGCTTTTCCAGTTTTTCCATAGTGCACGAATTTGTTTATATCTAAAGAAGTAATTTGTACAAAGATAGCAAGAAAAATTGAGATGCAATGCCCAACTTTTGAAATGCACTCCGCAAGGAGTACGTTTTTTTCTTGCTATTCAATTTTCTTTAGCGCTACTGCCGCTCTGCTGGGCAGGTAGAGCTTGAGGATATGCTTCCCGTTTTCGCAGGCGGTAAAGTATGGTATTTTTTCGTCTATGCGCTCAAATCCGCCAAACGCTTTGCTGTCGCTGCACAGTATGGCTTTATACTTTCCGGCGTCTATCTCAAACCCATATCCGGTAAAGGATTTCGTTGGGTTAAAGTTGAACGCGAATACAGTGTCGCCCCGCTTGAAGATGAGCGTTTGGTCGCTGCTATTCTGCACAATGGCAAAGGGGCGCTCGCTGTAAATTTTTTCCTTTTTTGCAAGCGCAATGGCGGCTTTGTCCCACGCTAACAGAAACCGGTAGCGCAGGTTGGCGTCGTCGGCAAGGCTCCACTGGCGGCGAGCGTAGTGGTAGCTCCACCCGTTTCCCTCGCGCGGAAAATCTATCCATTCGGGGTGACCAAATTCGTTGCCCATAAAGTTGAGGTAGCCATTGCCCGCCGTTGCCAGCGTGGCGAAGCGGATGAGCTTGTGCAGCGCAACGCCTCTATCCACAAGCAGGTTCGGCTCAAAAACGTTCATGCCGGTGTACATCTCCTTATCCAGAAGCCAAAAGGCAATGGTTTTATCGCCCACCATAGCCTGGTCGTGACATTCGGCGTACGATATGGTTTTTTCGTCGGCGCGCTTGTTGGTGAGCTCGTAGAACATGTCGCCCACGTGCCACTGCTCGTCTTTTTTTGTTTTGAGCGTTTTTATCCAAAAGTCCGCTACGCCCATGCTCATCCTGAAGTCAAAGCCTATGCCGCCATCCCCGACGGGCACGGCCAGCCCCGGCATACCGCTCACGTCTTCGGCAATGCTTAGCGCAGCAGGGTTGATTTCGTGCACAAGCTTGTTGGCCAAGGTGAGGTAGGTAATGGCATCCTCGTCCGACTGCGAGTCGTAGTACATGTCGTAGCTCACAAAGTCGGTACCGATGCCGTGGTGCAGGTACATCATGCTGGTAACCCCGTCAAAGCGAAACCCGTCGAAGTGAAATTCCTCCATCCAGTACTTGCAGTTGGAGAGCAGGAAGCTGACTACTTCCGGCTTACCGTAGTCAAAGCAGCGCGAATCCCACACGGGGTGCTGCCCGCGCGCGCCGGCGTGGAAGTACAGGTATTCGGTGCCGTCAAAGTGGCTTAGCCCCTCGTTGTCGTTTTTCACGGCGTGCGAGTGGACAATGTCCATGATAACGGCAATGCCTAAGCCGTGCGCTTCGTCAACCAGCGCCTTGAGCTCCTCCGGCGTGCCAAACCTGAAGCTGGGCGCGTAAAAGCTGGATACCTGATAGCCGAACGACCCGTAGTAGGGATGCTCCTGAATAGCCATGAGCTGCAAAACGTTGTAGCCAAGCGCTGCAATGCGCGGGAGTACGTTTTGCGCAAATTCGGCGTAAGTTCCTGTGCGGTACTCCTCGGTTGCCATGCCCACGTGCCCCTCGTATATAAGCGGATTTTCTACGCGCTTGGGCGGCGCATTTTTCCAGCGGTGCTGCTGTCGGGGCTGCCACACCTGCGCCGAAAAAATATGCTTTTCATCCTGTACCACGCGGCGGCAGTGCGAAGGGATACGCTCGCCGCTGCCGTTTTCCCAGACAACAAGCAGTTTGTAGAGGTCGCCGTGGCGCAGCGATTCCGGCGGGAGAATCAGCTCCCACTTTCCGCCGCCAATACTTTTTAATCCCCAGCGGCTATCGGGTTTCCACCCGTTGAACTCGCCAACGAGGTAAATATACAGGGCGTTTGGCGCCCACTCGCGCAGCACCCACGCTTGGCCGGTGTTGTGCAGGCCGTAGTACAGGTAGCTGTTGGCTATTTCGCTCAGCGGCTTACCCTTTGTGAGCTGCTGCTCGGCCTGCTTTGCTTTGTCGATACGCCGACAAATTACGCTTTCGTAGGGCTTCAGGTCGGCGTCGTTGGCTACGATGAGAGGAGTTTTCGCCATAAGTATCTATTGTTTTGTGTCTATTGTTTTGTGTCTATTGTTTGTGTCTATTGCTTGTATGAAAAAAATATTTTTGGAAAATGCAATGTAAAAATGCAATGTAAAAATACAATGTAAAAATACAATGTAAAAGTACAATGTATATATCTATCAAAGGTAAAAGAAATTTTGGCAAATGTTGCAAGCTACGCCAATATTTACTAATTTTGTGCGCTTTACGTGGAAGCATGAATTTGCGTCGCAGCCTCAAATTGCATCTAAATTACTAACTGTGAGTATATTAAATGAACGGCTAAATACTAAAGTTTTTATGAGCGTTTTCGATATTGTTTTTATGTTGCTGTTTTGTATTGCCGTTTACGTTGGCATTAAAAACGGTTTTATCATGCAGGCTACGGCGCTGCTGTCTTTGATTTTGGGCGTATATATTGCCTTTAAATTTTCGGGGCTCCTGGCCGAGTGGATTACAGGGCTTGGCGCCGGGTCGCAGGCTATTGCCATTATTTCGTTTACGCTCACCTTTATTGGGGTGGTAATTCTCGCCCGCTTGGCCGCTCACGTTGCGCAGAGGATAGTGCGCATAGCGATGCTGGGGTGGCTCAACCGCCTCCTGGGGGCTGTTTTTTCGCTGGCCAAAATGGCGCTTATCGTTAGCGTTGTGCTATTCATCATCAACAGCGTCGATAGAGAGTTTGGCTTTATGCCGCGCGAGCAAATCAGCAAATCCAAGCTGTACATGCCGCTTTCGGGGTTAGCGCCTGCGCTGCTTCCCTATCTTGACTTCGACAACCTCAAGACCTCGCTTCGGGATATTGATAAGCGCGTGGATAAAAAAATCGAAAAATTCAAGTAGCATGGCCTTGCTGCTTTGCATAGAGAGCTCGGCCGAAGTGTGCTCCGTAGCGTTGGCGCGTAACGGAGAGGCGCTTGTGCTCAAGGAGAGCGCCGCTGAGCGCGACCACGCCAAGCTGCTGGCGCCTTTTGTTGCTGCTGCTTTGGGCGAGGCCGGCGTTGCGCCGCAGCAGCTCGACGCGGTGGCGGTGAGCAAAGGCCCGGGATCGTACACCAGCCTGCGCATAGGTACCAGCGTTGCTAAGGGGTTGTGCTACGGTACGGGCAGGCCGCTCGTGGCGGTAGGCAGCCTGCATGCGCTGGCGGCGCTGGCGGCAGCGAAGCCGGAGCTGCGCCCCGACGACCTGCTACGCCCGCTGCTCGACGCCCGGCGAATGGAGGTTTACACCGCCCTGTTTGACGCGCACGGAGCGCAGCTGGCAGAGGTTACTGCGCAGGTTGTAGATGAAAACGGCTTTGCAGGGGAGCTCAAAGAGCGGCGCGTTGTATTTTTTGGCAGCGGCGCCGATAAGTGCAGGCCGGTGGTGCGTAGCGCCAACGCCGTATTTGTAGAGGTACAGGCGTCGGCAAGCGGCATGGTGAAGCTGGCGGAGCAGCTTTTTGCCGAAAAACAATTTGAAGATATTGCGTATTTTGAGCCTTTCTACCTGAAAAATTTTGTTGCCATCAAATCTACAAAGAAGCTGCTTTAGAGAGCGCTATACGTAAAAAAAAAGCGTAAAAAAAAGCGTAACAAAAATGTTACGCTTTCTTTTTTTGTATATATGTAAAAGATTACTGTGCTGCTTGGATAGCGTGAATTTCGCTACTCCTGTGTGCTTTGTGTGCTGGTAGAATCTGCACAGCTTTTGCTTTCACCTTCAGCTTCTTTTTTGCAGCATTTCTTTTCATCTTTTGCACATTTCTCTCCATCTTTTTTGCAGCACTTTTCTCCATCCTTCTTGCAGCATTTCTCTCCATCTTTTTTGCAGCACTGTGCCGGCTTGATGGACTTGGCGTCAACGTAGTAGTTTTCGACAACAAATGCTGTTTGGCAAACGCTGTCAACAATAAATGCGCCCGGTACAACCTCTCTTACGCTGCCTGTAACCTCAATAAGCTTGCCGCATATTGATGGGCATACTTTTACGGTATCTCCGGCCTGCGCAATGATGTACTTGGTAGAATCGCTGCCGTAAATCGCAACGCGACCAGCCTCCTGGTTGGTTACAACAGCTTTGCCTACAAAAGTTATCTCTTTGCCTAAGTACTGAGCTGGATTGGTAATCAGGCTGTCAACGTCTGTAACGTCCTTTTTAGGACCACAGCAAGCAGCGGTAAACGCTACTAATGAAAGAAGCAAAATTTTTTTCATTGTTTTTTGAACGAATTAAATAGTTTTTTTTATTGTTACTTTGTGAAGGCAAAGGTATTAAATCTTACGGTGTAAATAAAAACCTCAGCCAACATTTAGCAAAATTTAATATTTTGCAAGTTTTACGCTACCCCATACAGGATTTTTAATCCTAAAATACAAAAAACGGCAAAAATAATGCTTGCCACTCCGTTAACCGCCGCAAATGCTATGTTTACTTTGCTTATATCGTTTATGCTTAGTATCTTGTGCTGATATACGAGGCATCCTGCAAATATAAAGGCGCCTGTCCAGTAAAAGGCATTGTTGATTACATAAATGCCAAAATATAAGATGATTGCGAAGCAAGCCAAGTGCACGGCAGCCGACAGCCACAGCGCAGCCTTTCGGCCAAGCGCAGCCGGCACGGAGTGCAGGCGCTGCTGCCGGTCAAACTCCTCGTCCGGAAGCGCGTAAATAATGTCGAAGCCGCCGCTCCAGAGCAGCACAAGCGCAGCCAGAAGCATGGGAGGCGCGGCAAACGCTCCGCTCACGGCAATGTACGCGCCAACGGGAGCAATGGATAGCCCTAACCCAAGAATGAAGTGGCACCACGCCGTGAAGCGCTTGGCGTAGCTGTAGCCCAGCACCAGCGCCAGCGCCACGGGCGACAGCGCGAGGCAAAGGCGGTTGATAAAAAAGGTGGTCGCTACGAACAGCAGCGCGTTGGCGAGGCAAAACAGCAGCGCATGTTTAGGCTGCACAACGCCGCGCGGTATTTCGCGCAGCGCCGTGCGCGGATTGGCGGCGTCAAACAGCCTGTCAACGTAACGGTTGAAGCTCATTGCGGCGTTGCGCGCAAAAAACATGCACAGCACAACTAACAGCAGCAGCTCCCACCGAAATGACTCTGCCTGCTGCTGCGCCAAAAAATAGCCGATAAAGGCAAAGGGCATGGCAAAAACAGTGTGGCTAATCTTGACTAACGAAGCAAAATTTTTTATGGTGGGCATTAGAATTCAAAATTCAAAATTCAAAATTCAGAATTAAGCATTAGCGCCCCTCACCTGTGCGGCAAACTCTTTTTCAAACGCCTTTGCAAGGTTGCCCATGATGCGCTCTATTTCCTGGTCGGTGAGCGTTCGCTCGCTGTCCTGCAGCGTGAACGTTAGCGCGTATGATTTTTTTCCGTCGGGCAGCTTATCGCCTTCGTACACATCGAACAGGCCAACGCTTTGGAGCAGCTTTTTTTCTGCCTTGTGCGCTGCTTCGCGCAGCTGGGCAAAGGTTATGTTTTTGTCCAAAAGCAGCGCCAAATCGCGGGTTACTTCGGGATATTTGGGCAGCTCGGCGCAGGTGATTTTTTGCCGCGCGGCAAAGGCAAGCAGCACCTGCCAGCGCAGCTCGGCAAAGTAAACCTCTTGCTTAATGTCGAACATGGCGCGCAGCTTTTTGCTCACTGCTCCCAGCGACAGAAAGTTTTTGCCGGCCAGCTTGTAGGCTGCTCCGTCGCTAAAAAGGTCGGCGGGCAGCTCTGCGCCTTGCAGCGCGTGCAGGTTAACGCCGAAGCGCCGGAGCAGCAGCTCAACATGCTTTTTGAGCACAAAAAAGTTGCTTGGGGTTTGGCTTTCGTTCCAGCTCCTCCGGTGCTGCATACCCGTTACAAAAAGGCTCAGGCGAGGCTCTTCGCCAAAGCGATCGGTTACGCTTCCGGCCGGCGCTTGCCGGTAGTATATGTTGCCAAATTCGTACAGCTTCAAATCGCTCTGGCGGCGGTTGATGTTGTAGGCAATAGCTTCCAGCCCGCCAAACAGCAAGGTTTGCCGCATGGCGTTCAGCTCCGCGCTGTTGGGGTTTTGCAGGAGCACCAGCTTATCCGGCGGATACGAGCGCAGCGCGTCGTACCGCTTGGCGTTAGTCAGCGACAGGCACATTATTTCGTTAAACCCCTGACCCGATAGCAGGTTGGCTGCCGTATTTACCATCAGCTCGTTATCCGGCTTAGCGGTGTGGTTTAGGGAGGCGTGTACGTGCTGCGGTATTTCTACGTTGTTGTAGTCGTAAATGCGCAAAATCTCCTCCACCACATCGCAGGGGCGGGTAACGTCAACGCGGTAGGTGGGTACGCTGACGGTAATGCTGTCGCCATCTTTGCGCGTAACCTCGAATTCCAGCGCGGTGAGAATTTTTTCGATGACGCTGCTGTCAATAGCTTTTCCTATGCTTGTGCAGATGTAGCCAAAGGTTAGCGCTATGCTTTTCTTCTCAACCGCGCGCGGATACCTGTCCACCACCTCCGACGAGATGCTTCCGCCGCCCACCTCCTTGATGAGCATGGCAGCGCGCTTGAGCGCTGTTACCGTAATCCCGGGGTCGGCGCCGCGCTCGTAGCGAAACGAGGCGTCGGTGCTCAGCGTGTGCCGCTTGGCCGTTTTGCGTATCCATACGGGGTTAAAGCAGGCGCTTTCGAGAAAAATATTTTTTGTTTCGCCGGTAACGCCCGACGCTGTTCCGCCAAAAACGCCGGCAATGCACATGGGCTTTTCGGCGCTGCATATCATCAAATCTTGCTCCGAGAGCTTGCGCTCAACCTCGTCCAGCGTTTTAAAGGCTGTGCCCTCCGGGCATGTTTTGACCACAACGGTTTTTCCTTCTATTTTGTCGGCGTCGAAAGCGTGCAGCGGCTGCCCCAGCTCGTGCAGCACGTAGTTGGTTACGTCCACCACGTTGTTGATGGGGCGCAGCCCAACGGCGCTGAGGCGCTTTTGCAGCCATTCGGGCGAAGCCTGCACCGTTACTCCCGATATGGTGAGGCCGCTGTAGCGCGGACACGCCTCTTCATTTTCTACCCTTACGCTGCAGGTATTTGACGTGCTGTCCACCTTAAAATTTTCTACCGACGGGTAGGAGAAGCGCCGCAGCTTTTCGGGGCAGTGCACCGTGAGGTAGGCGGCCAAATCGCGCGCTACCCCCACGTGCGAAGCAGCGTCGATGCGGTTGGGCGTAAGCCCGATTTCAAGAATTGTTTCGCTTTTCAGCTCAAGAAAGTCGGCCAGCGGCTGCCCCACCCTGGCGCTGGCGTCGAGCGTCATGATGCCTTCGTGCGAAGTCCCGACGCCCAGCTCGTCTTCGGCGCAAATCATGCCGCAGCTCTCCACGCCGCGCAGCTTCGACTTTTTTATTTTCACCTCGTCGCCGCCGGCAAAGAACAGGGTTGTACCGATGGTGGCCACCGGCACCTTTTGCCCCGCGGCCACGTTAGGAGCGCCGCACACAATTTGCAGCGGCTGCTCGCCGCCAACGTCTACGGTGGTTACGTGCAGCTTATCGGCGTCGGGATGCTGCTCGCAGGTGAGCACATGCCCCACCACCACGCCGCGCAAGCCGCCTTTCACGGCTTCTACGGTTTCCACGCTTTCCACCTCAAGTCCGATGGATGTCAAAATCTTGCTTACTTCCTCTACGCTCACGTCGGCGCAGATGTAATCCTTTAGCCAGCTGTAGGATATTGTCATTGGTTGTATAAATTTAAGTGGTTACTCATTTTGCTATTTTACGCGCTTCAAAAAAATTCATCTTTGGTTGCTCACCCTAAAATCCGGCTACAAAAATACATTTTTTTTTCTAACCGCTAATTTTATTACCTTTGCCTGCTCTTACAATAATGAAATATCCATGCAAAGACCGTTAATTCTTATAACTAACGACGATGGCATACGCGCCAAAGGCTTGCGTGTGCTGATTGAGATAGCCAAGCCCATAGGCCGCGTGCTGGTGGTAGCCCCCGAGGAGGGACATTCGGGCGAAAGCCACGCCATTACCACTCAGACGCCTCTCCGGTTGCGCAAGCTGCAAGATATTGACAACGGCAACGAGGTTACCATGTATGCCTGCAACGGTACGCCGGTGGACTGCGTAAAGCTAGGCATGACGCACCTGCTCAGCAGCCAGCCAAGCCTTGTGCTGTCGGGCATTAACCACGGCTCCAATGCATCTGTCAACATCATATACTCGGGCACCATGGCGGCGGCGCAGGAAGCCTCGCTGAATGGAGCGCCCGCTATTGGCTTCTCCCTGCTGGACTACTCCCCCGACGCCGATTTTACGCCGGTACAGGCTATTGGTGGAGACCTCATAAGGAAAGCGCTGAAGCTTGGGTTGAGCAGCGAAGTTTGCCTCAACGTCAACGTTCCTGCGCTTCCGCTGTCGGAGATAAAGGGCGTGAAGCTTTGCAGGCAAGCCAACGGAACGTGGGTAGAAGGCTACGAGCAGCGCGTTGACCCGTACGGCGGCGAATACTTTTGGCTGTCGGGTAGCTACATCAACAACGAGCCCAACGCCACCGACACCGACGAGTGGGCGCTGAGCAACGGATACGCCTCGGTTGTTCCCGTTCAGCCTGATATGACGAGCTACAGGGAGCTGGATCGGCTGAAGCGAGAATGGCGGTGAGCAGCCCGATGTTGAACCTTTCAAATCTTTGGTAAGGAGAATCTAATACTATTTATCTTCCATGCTAATTGCACCTTCAATCCTGTCGGCCGATATGGCCAACCTGAAAAGCGAAGTTGACATGCTCAACGCCAGCGCGGCGGAGTGGATTCACTTTGATATTATGGATGGCGTATTTGTTCCCAACCTTTCGTTTGGCTTTCCCATACTTGAGGCGGTGCGCAGGTGTACCCGCAAGCCGCTGGACGTGCACCTGATGATGGTACAGCCCGAGCGCTATGCGGAGCGCTTTAAGGAGTCGGGGGCATCCATCCTGACCGTGCAGTACGAAGCCTGTACGCACCTGCACCGCGTGCTGGAGCGCATAAAAAAGTTGGATATGAAAGCCGGCGTAGCCATTAACCCCCACACGCCGGTAAGCGCGCTGGAGGAGGTTGCCGCCCTTGCAGACCTTGTGCTGGTGATGTCCGTTGACCCCGGCTTTGGAGGTCAAGCTTTCATCGAAAACTCCTACGACAAGATAAGCCGCGTGAGCGAGCTGCTGCTGCGCAAAAATTCGTCGGCGCCGGTTGAAGTTGACGGTGGCGTGACGCTGGATAATGCACCAAAAATAAAAGCTGCGGGAGCAGGCGTGCTGGTCGCAGGCAGCCTCGTATTTACGGCGCCTCGCCCGCAGGAAACGATTGCGCTGCTGGCGGAGATATAGCCGCGGTCTGGTTGAAGGTTTGGTTGGCAGGTTTACGCCGCTGCAAAAAATATTTAACAAAACCAGCTGTTGATGGTTGAGCGTACAATGAAAAAATTTACTATCTTTGCGCTCGAATAAGGCGGAAAAAGCGAGCAAGAGAATGAATGGGTGCAAAGTACAAACGTTTGCTGCCCATTTGCTATCAGGCGCTTTTAGGCCGTCAGGTTTTTTTTTTGATGACAGGTAGAAGATACTTACAACACACATGGGGCTGTTTGGTTTTGACAGCAGGATGACTTGAGGTGTAAGCATGCCGAGCGTTGTACGGAAGCTCGTAAATATCAACGTGCAAGCCATAACAGGCGAAACTTCTTATGCACTCGCTGCTTAATCGTTAGACGATTTCAAGCTTTATTGGCGGCTCAAGGAGCCTGCCGACGAGTATCCCGCGCTTGCGTTCCGCTCATTAACGCAAACGCTTATGGGGTATCATCATTTTGAGATAGCTGGGTAGATTTCTCTAACATCCGGTGAAATTTTAGGGGATAAGGGTTACGTTCGGCAGCAGCTCGCCTGACGGAACCTCGAAAATCGAAGAGCTGATAAGCATGTAGAAAACGCATTAAGACCTTGTTTGGACGCGGGTTCGACTCCCGCCAGCTCCACCAACGCAACCCTGCGCAGCTTTGCGCAGGGTTGTTTTGTTTTATGGACTTAATAGCCAGCCGGCCTATGAACTAACTTTCATCTTATTACGGCTACCGGAGGAGTAAGGTGCGTAGCTTTTAGGGTTGTAAGAATCCCTTTTCAGCAACCGATTTTACCTTTGCGGCATGAAATTATCAGAAGAAAAAAGGAACGCTATTAGCAAGTATTCTTTGGACGTATCCAAGTTGCTATTGGGTGGATCGGCAACCACCTTACTATAGCTACCAGAAGAAGGGGTGGAATATAGTATAATTCCTAAGAGCACAGAAACGACTTACGAGTTGACCACCCAAGTTCCAGCCGGTGCGGCATGGAGATACAAGAAGAATTCGTAATGAAGTAAATGTAATAACCTCCATCAACTTCACAAGTACAGCGTTGCGCAAATTGCGTGGCGCTGCACTTGTTTTTATAGGCTGGTAATCAGAATTTAACGATATTCAAAGCAAAAAAGGGAGTTGGAAAAAACGATTGTTGTTCCCTTTTATAGTAGTCATAGCTATAACCCCCGCTCTTTACTTCTTAGTTGGATGTTACTAAGTGATTTACATAATTTATCAGTATTTTTTTTTCGTTAAATCTGCCATTTTATCAGCAAGGATTTTGGTGGGTTCACTTTTTGGAGTTACATTTGCGGTGTCTTTAAAACCTTTGTTCATCTCAACGCTTGGAATTGCACCAAGCTGCTCTGGATGAATAAAGGTTTTTTCTATACTATATAAATTCAATCCATTTTTTGTCCACAATTCAAGTTGATCTTGTGGCCTACCGTGTATAGAAGTTATAAGGTTTACACATCTGTTTTTTTTGCCGTCAAAAATTATCCCTTGCTTATTTATTGGAATTACTATAGGGTTATTTTTATTGTCCTTTTCGTTTATTACGGCCACAACGCTATTGTCTTTTTTACTTTGAAAAATAGAAGAGGCTTGATTTAACTTTATAGGCAGGTCTTCTAATTGTTTGAGATTGATAGTAGTTGTATGACCCTTTTGTGCCTTAGTAAATACTCTTTGTGGCATCAATATGTTTGAAGTACAGTCAATATGTTTGGATAATTCTCCAAATGGCGTTCCCAAATCTAAGACTTTCCACCTGGGTAGTGTTCCCCGTATATACTTCTTCAACTCTTTATTATAGGCGCTATTTGCTTTGAGCAAGTTGCTCATCTCTGTTTCTGTCATGGTTACTCTGTTGCAAGGTGATTGTTGTTGTCGCGTACGCAGCAAAAATTTCGTAAGTGTCAAAGGTAGCGTTTTCTTTTTTATCATCGTCAGAATTATAAATTTGATTGCAATTAATGGAATTATTATAAGTTATTTATTTTTCATCCCTTAGTTAGTTTGGCGCTCTCCGAAAGTTGCCATTTATTTTTTGCGTAGCGCCTCAAAAAAGAATTAGCCCAAAAAACTTGCGCATCGGCAATCTTTTGCTAACTTTGCACCTTAATTTTTTTCCTTAAATTAAAAGTAACCAATAATGAATTTTATTCTCTTACAGGAAGCCGCGGCATCATCGTCGCCGCTGGGCGGGGGGAGCATGACGTGGGTTATGCTCATTGCTATTTTTGTGGTAATGTATTTCTTTATGATTCGTCCGCAGCAAAAGCGGCAGAAGGAGCTGCGCCGGTTTCGCGACAGCCTGCAAAAAGGCGACAAGGTGGTAACGGTTGGCGGTATTTACGGCACCGTTTCCGAAATCAAGGACAACTACGTGATTATTGAGGTGGATGGAAACGTGCGCATACGCTTTGACAAGTCAAGCGTACTGAAGGATTCGTCCGACCTGATTCAAGCAAAATAGTAAGGTAAGAGAAAGCCTTACGCTTTTACAAAACACTACGGTTTCTGCGCGTTGCCGGGTAGCCATGCCGGCCGCGCGCAGAGCATTTGTACTTAGAATTGGGTGATGGACAAAAAAGCCCCTTTGCCTCAAACCTTGCTGGGCGCACGTCGCCTGTTCAAGCGGGACAAGCAGCTGCTTGTCTTTGGGGTTTTCTTGCTTACATCCGCCGCCCTGTGGACGCTCAATAAGCTGTCGCACACGTACACCGCCGAAATCTCGGCCAAAATGCTGCTGACCGAAACAAGGCCTATCGACGCCGTGCTTACCAACGGCAGGGTAAGCCCCCTGCGCCTGCGCGTACAGGCTCGCGGCTACGACATCGTAAGGTACAAGCTGTTTTACTCGAAAACATTCAGGGTGAACCTCGGCATGCTGCGCTACTTTGAAAACTCGGAGGGCCAATCGGTGCTCCTCACGGGGCAAGTTCGCGGCATGATTGCGCAGCAGCTGGGCACCAACTTCGACGTGCAGGCTATTCTTCCCGACTCCGTTTACTTTCAAATGTCGCCGGTGGCAAGCAAAAAGGTGCCGGTGGCGCTCAACTTTCACATAGCCTACGCTCGGCAGTACATGCAGCAGGGCGAAATAATACTCGACACCGATAGCGTAGTTGTCAGCGGGCCGCGGGAGGTTGTTGACGCTACGTCCGAAATCTATACCAAGCCGCTGAAGAAAGAAAAAGTAGCTGCCAACCTTTCGGGAAAAGTTATGCTCGAAGCTCCTCCCCAAACTTTTCTGTCGCGCGAATACATATCATATCATATTGATGTACAGCGCGTTACTCAAATAACGAGGAGGCTTCCTATTCACATCATCGGCGTTCCCGACTCGCTCTACGTGGAGCTTATTCCTGCAAACGCAAAGATTTTTATCTCCATTGCAATGGAGGAGTACCACCGGATCAAGCAAGAGGAGCTTTTTCTCACGGCGTACTACTCCGAGCTGCACCAAAGTATTTCGGGGCAGGTGCGCGTAACCCTTAGCAAGCCGCCTGCGTACATGCTTTCTACGTCCATCGAGCCGGCGTTTGTCAACGTTATTGTGAGGCAACGGCGATGACGCGCATAGGTGTAACCGGCGGTATGGGTAGCGGCAAGACTACTGTATGCAAAGTGTTGGAAGCCATGAACATTCCCGTTTTCTACGCCGATGCGGAGGTGAAAAGAATGTACGAGGATGATGCTGAAGTGAAGGTGCTTATCATCAGAGCATTTGGAGAGGCTGTGTACAGCAATGGGGAGCTGAATAAGAAGCTGCTGGCAGAGAAAGTTTTTGGCAACGCCACCGCGCTTGCAGCGCTCAACGCCATTGCTCATCCTGCTGTGGAAAGGCGCTTTGCCGCATGGGTAGAGCAACAGCGTACGCCCTGCGTGGCGCTGGAGGCTGCGCTGATGTTCGAGGGCAACGCGCACCGTTTGCTCAACAAAATTGTTACCGTAAACGCCCCCAAGGAGCTGAGGATACGGCGGGTGATACAGCGCGACGGCTGTACGCGCAGCGAGGCGCTTCGCCGCATGAAGCGCCAGCTGAGCGATGCCGAGCGCACGGCGCGGGCAGACTTCTGCATTGTAAATGACGATGAAGTCCCCTTGCTGCCGCAAATTTTGGAGCTTAAAATTTTTTTTGAATGTTGAACTCGACACGTTGAACTCGACACGTTAAAATCTACACATGGCAAAATACGGAAAATGGATTAGCGGCGCTATTGGCTGGTGGATATTAGGCCCTATAGGAGGCATTGTGGGCTTTGCCTTGGGGTCGCTGTTTGACGCGGGGTCGAGCAAAAGCGCCCCGCGGCAAAGCGCAGGCAGCGGAGCGCCCCGCGACGGCTTCACCGTGAGCCTGCTGGTGCTCATGGCTGCTGTGCTCAAGGCCGACGGAAAGGTGCTGCAATCGGAGCTGGACTACGTCAAGAAATTCCTCGTGCGGCAGTTCGGCGCAGAGGCGGCCAAAGAATACCTGCTTTTTTTGCGCAACGTGCTGCAGCAGCCTCTCCCGCTGTACGAGGTGTGCGACCAGATACGCGCTAACCTCAACCTGTCGGCGCGCCTTGAGCTGCTGCACCTGCTCTTTGGCATTGCCGCTGCCGACGGCGAAATACACGTCAGCGAGCAGCACATTATTGAGCGAATTGCAGGCCGACTGGGAATTTCGCAAGCCGACTACAGCTCGGTGAAAGCAATGTTTGCCGTGAGCGATAAGAGTTGGGCGTATAAGGTGCTGGAGCTGGATCGCTCTGCTGCCGACGAGGAGGTGAAAAAAGCTTACCGCCGAATGGCCGTAAAGCACCACCCCGACAAGGTTGCGCAAATGGGCGACGACGTGCAGCGCGCTGCCGCCGAAAAATTCCGCAAGGTGCAGGATGCCTATGAGCATATCAAAAAGGAGAGGGGCATGAGCTGATGCTAAAGCACAAACAACAATACAACGATAACAGTAAACGCGACTATGAATTTTATTGAAGAGCTGACGTGGCGCGACATGGTGCACGATATGACCCCAGGCGTTGACGAGCAGCTGAAAAAAGAAACGACAACAGCCTACGTGGGCATTGACCCTACCGCCGATTCGCTGCACATAGGGCATTTGGTGGGCATTATGATGCTCAAGCACTTTCAGCGCTGCGGGCACAAGCCGCTTGCCCTGCTGGGAGGCGCTACCGGAATGATTGGCGACCCAAGCGGCAAATCGCAGGAACGAAATCTGCTGGATGAGGCAACCCTGCGGCACAATCAGGAATGTATCAAAAAGCAGCTGTCCAAGTTTTTGGACTTTGAGAGCAACCTGCCCTCCGCTGCCGAAATGGTGAACAACTATGACTGGATGAAGCCTGTTTCGTTTCTTGAGTTTATCCGCGACGTGGGCAAGCATATCACCGTAAACTACATGATGAGCAAGGATTCGGTAAAAAAACGCCTGAACGGCGAGGCCGCCGACGGCATGTCGTTCACCGAGTTCACCTACCAGCTGGTGCAGGGCTACGACTTTTTGCACCTCTACCAGACCAAAAATTGCAAGCTGCAAATGGGCGGCAGCGACCAGTGGGGCAACATCACCACCGGCACCGAGCTTATACGCCGCAAGGCCGGCGGCGAAGCATTTGCCCTCACCTGCCCGCTCATCACCAAAGCCGACGGCAGCAAGTTCGGCAAAACCGAGGATGGTAACGTCTGGCTCGACGCGCGCTACACGTCGCCCTACAAGTTCTACCAGTTTTGGCTCAACGTGAGCGACGCTGACGCCGAAAAGTACATCAAAATTTTCACAACGCTGGACAAAAGCGCGGTAGAAAAGTTGGTAGCCGAGCAGGCCGGAGCGCCTCACCTGCGCCCGCTGCAAAAAGCGCTGGCAAGGGAGGTTACCTGCATGGTGCACTCGGAGGAGGAGTACGCCAAAGCCGTAGAAGCCTCGGAGGTTCTGTTTGGCAACGCCACCTCGGACGTACTGAAAAGGATAGATGAGGCCACGTTTCTGTCGGTGTTTGAGGGCGTACCGACGTTTACCGTCGGCAAAGAGAAGCTGCCCATCAAGGCCGGAGAGCTGCTGGCGGTAGAAGCACAAATTTTCCCGTCAAAAGGCGAATTCAGGAAGATGGTGCAGGGAGGCGGCCTCAGCGTTAACAAGGAGAAGATAACCGACACAGAAGCCCTGGTGTCGCCTGACATGCTGCTCAACGGAAAATATCTGCTGGTGCAGAAGGGCAAAAAGAATTACTTTATTGTAAAAGTTCAATAGCTCTCTGAGAGCCTCCCCCATTCAAAATTAAAATGTATCTTTGTTCCCTCAAAGCATAGTAAAACTTAGTTGGATTTTTCAGGTTGGATTTTTCAAATTTTATATCGCAAACCCTTGGCATACCCTCCGGACAGGTTTTCGCAACGCTCAAGCTTATGGGCGAGGGTGCAACCATTCCGTTCATCAGCCGCTACCGCAAGGAGGCTACCGGCAGCTTGGACGAGGTGCAGGTAGCAGCCGTCTTCAACGAGGCGGCGCGGCTGCAGGAGGTCGAAAAGCGCAAGGAGGTTATCCTGAAGTCCATTGAGGAGCAGGGAGCGCTGACCGAGGAACTCCGGGAGCGCATTGCCGGATGCTACGTGCTCGCTACGCTCGAAGATATTTACCTGCCCTACCGGCCAAAGCGCAGAACGCGAGCCACCATTGCCCGCGAAAAGGGGCTTGAGCCTTTGGCCGGAGAGCTGGCGCGGCAAACCTACGTGGAGGCAGCTAAGCTGGCGCAAAAGTACGTTACCGGCGAGGTGGCAAGCGCTGACGAGGCGCTGGAGGGCGCTCGCGACATTATTGCCGAGTGGGTGAACGAAAATGAAGCGGCGCGGCGCCAAATACGCAACCTTTTTGAGAAAGAAGCAAGCATCTCGGCCACCGTTGTCAAGGGCAAGGACAAGGAGGCGGAGGGGGCGAAGTACCGCGATTACTTCACCTTTAGCGGGCCGCTGAACAAGTGCCCTTCGCACCGGCTGCTGGCCTTGCGCCGCGGCGAAGCCGAGGGTATCTTGCGCGTGGGCATTGCGCCGCAGCAGGAAAAAGCCCTCAATATTTTGGAAAAGTTGCTCGTAAAAAACGACAGCGAATCGGCCATGCACGTGAAAGCTGCCATTGCCGACAGCTACAAGCGCCTGCTGGCGTCATCAATAGAAACGGAGATTGCCGCCTCGAGCAAGGCTAAGGCCGACGATGAGGCTATTCGCGTATTTGCCGCCAACCTGCGCCAGCTGCTGCTGTCGCCGCCCCTGGGACAGAAGACCGTGCTGGCCATCGACCCCGGATTTCGTACGGGCTGCAAGGTGGTGTGCCTTGACGCTCAGGGCAACCTCCGGCACAACGATACCATTTATCCCCACGCCTCGTCGCAGAGCGAGAAGGTTATGGCGGCAAAAAAAGTTGAGACAATGGTAGAGGCATACCGGATAGACGCTATTGCGATTGGTAACGGCACCGCCGGACGGGAAACGGAGGAGTTTGTAAAGAACCTGCGGCTTAACCGCCAAGTGCAGGTATTTGTTGTGAGCGAGGACGGCGCCTCTATTTACTCCGCCTCGCCGGTAGCGCGGGAGGAGCTGCCGGAGTACGACGTAACGGTGCGCGGCGCGGTTTCCATAGGCCGCCGCCTGATGGACCCGCTGGCCGAGCTGGTGAAAATTGACCCCAAAAGCATTGGGGTGGGGCAGTACCAGCACGACGTCAACCAGCAGCTACTCAAGCGTAGCCTCGACCAAACGGTGGAGAGCTGCGTGAACATGGTAGGCGTTAACCTCAACACGGCGAGCAAGCACCTGCTTACGTACGTGTCGGGCATGGGGCCTCAGCTGGCGGAGCGCGTGGTGAGCTGGCGCAGGGAGAATGGGCAGTTTGCTTCGCGCAAGCAGCTCCGCGAGGTGCCGCGGCTGGGGGCAAAGGCATTTGAGCAGTGCGCCGGATTTTTGCGCATCAGCAATGCGCAAAATCCGCTCGACAACAGCGCCGTTCACCCCGAAAACTACCACGTGGTGGAGCAGATGGCCAAAGACTTGGGATGCTCGGTTGCCGATTTGCTGCAGAACGAGCAGCTAAGAAAGCAAGTGTCGCCACAAAAATATGTTTCCGAGAGGGTAGGGTTGCCTACGCTCCTGGATATTATGAAGGAGCTTGCCAAGCCGGGGCTTGACCCGCGCAAGCACGCCAAGGTTTTTGAGTTTGCTCAGGGTGTGCGCACAATGGAGGATTTGCAGCAGGGCATGGTTTTGCCCGGAATAGTAACGAACATTACCGGCTTTGGGGCCTTTGTTGACGTAGGGATAAAGCAGGATGGGCTTGTGCACATATCGCAGCTGACCGACGCTTTTGTGAGCAACCCGGGCGACGTTGTAAAGCTGCACCAGCACGTACAGGTGCGCGTAGCCGAAGTGGACATTGCCCGCAAGCGCATCCAGCTTTCGATGAAAGGAGTGCCGCAGTGAGAGTTTTTTTGCTTTTTGAGTACAATTATTGAATTGTTGAATTATTAAATTATTGAATCATTGAATTATTAAATTATGAACATTCCAAAAAATTTAAAGTACAGCAGCGAGCACGAGTGGGTTCGCGCTGAAGCCGACGACACGGCATACGTTGGCATTACCGACTATGCGCAGAGCCAGCTGGGCGACATCGTGTTTGTTGATGTAACTTCGGTAGACGAAACGCTCTCAAAGGGCGAACCCTTTGGCGTGGTGGAGGCCGTGAAGACCGTTTCGGATTTGTTTATGCCTGTTGGCGGGCAGATTTTGGAGCTGAACAGCGAGCTCAACGACGCGCCCGAGCTGGTAAACCAAGACCCCTACGGCAAAGGCTGGATGATTAAGGTAAAGCTCAGCAACGCAGCAGACCTCAACGACCTGCTGGACGCCGACGCTTACGCAGAAATCAGTAACGCTTAGCAGCCCGATAAATTTTCAGGCTGCGGATGCTGCACGATAGAAAACAACAACCCCGCGTAAGGCTTAAGGCTTTACGCGGGGTTGGTTTTTTATGATGAAAAAAAATAAGCCCCTTCCCCTTAGCGCCGTCATTCCGAGCGCAGCGAGGAATCTCCTGCCACCGAACTACCCAAGTGCGGTAGACATGAAGAGGAGATTCCTCGCTGCGCTCGGAATGACGACGACGACGGTAGCAGTAGCAGTAGCAGTAGCAGTAGCAGTAGCAGTAGCAGTAGCAGTAGCAGTAGCAGCAGCAGTAGCAGTAGCAGTAGCAGTAGCAGTAGCAGTAGCAGTAGCAGTAGCAGTAGCAGTAGCAGCAGCAGCGTAGAGCATGTAGAGATGGGGTGCACCCCGTCTACATGCCCTACGCACGAAGTGTTGATAAAAATTATTGTTATATTATTAGCGAGGGTAGGATATCAACGTAAAATTTCATTGAGCCTTTCTTATTCCCCACAAAGATAGCATTAAATCTTTGGGAATTATGCACAAGCACATAAAAATAGGGCGTATTATGAGGATATTGGGAAAATTTCGGAAATTTCGGAAACGATTCGGAAATATTTCGGAAATTATTTCCGAATTGGGAATTGATAAGTTGCTAATTTTGTTTCGCCCTGTTTCTTTAATAACTCTTTTTCAACCAATTCTGTAAGGTCTGTTCTTGCTGTTCTGTCAGTTACGTTGTATTTCTCAGCATATTCAGAGCTTGTTATTTCGCCTTTCGATTTGAAAAACAATAAAGCATCTATCTGTCTTTCATTCAATCCTCTGTTGCTTAATTCTTCCTTGTTGTAAATGTCTTTTCGGAAAGTTACCCAAAAATCAGAGCCTTTTGGCGAAAATTGAGGTGCAGGCAATCCGGCGGCGGTACATTGTTCGGTAATTTTTTCAATACCTCGTCCCCACGATTCTACATAACCGCTACGGAAAAATGCGTTGGCAATATCAGGATTATAGGGGCGGGAAGAATGTTCCTGCAATAAATCATCAACAGTCCAATTTTCAGGTAGCTGTCCCTCATTCCAAATTTTAATACGGTCGCTATAAACGCGAATTTGAATAGGCGTACAGCCCGCATAATCTTTATGTGAAACGGCGTTTAATAATGCTTCGCGCAAAGCATCTTCGGGGTATTCGTAAGTTTCGATACGCGACAAACCTTTGTAATTTACCAATGCTCGCGTGTATTTTGTCAAAAGAAAATCCATTGTCTTTTCAACCTGTTCAAACAAATTGCCGTGAACAGTGTCCTGAAACTGCAAATCGCTTTCGGAACGAAAAAAACCGATTTTGATATACGCACCCGTTACAAATTTTTCAGGGTCGGGGTGGAAAAGCAGCAAGGCGGCTCGTTTCAAATACCCTTTCTCAATCAGCTTCAAATTGTTAAGCAGTTGTTCGGGTGTGTCGTTACGGCTTTTCTTGTCAAGGCGCTTGCTGTCGATACCTTTTTCTTTGAACAACTCAAAAGTTTCCTGTTTCAGCTCCGAAAAGGAAACGTTGGGGATTGGTACGCCGTCCCACTTTTTGCCATATTTTTGCAAAAGGAATTTATCCAGCGCAGCACCTTTTAGCTCCTGCTTGGTACTACCGCTGCGGTAGTGATATTCGCCTTTGTAATTTACAGGGTTGAGTTGCGGTTCTACAACAATTTCGATAAAGTCGCCTTGCGGGGTTTTGTGCAGATTTACATCGCCAACAATACCCAAAATGGTTGTTATCTTGTTGGGCAGATCTTCCAGTAATCGCTTGGCGTCTTTTACGCCAACCACTTCGCCGTTATCGTCTTTGCCAACAAACAAAGTGCCGCCGTTGGCGTTTGCGAAGCCGCAAATCCATTTCAGGTATTCGTCCCGCCACAAGGATTTGTATTCTATATTTTGATTTTCAGGCATATAAATTGAATTTTACGGCTACAAGGATACTAAAATTTTTGCAGAATACGAAAACCAAAAAACTCCCGCTTACGAAACAGGATTTCTTGAATTGACAATGGACGACAAATAGGGTCTGCTGAAAAAAAGCGAGGAGTAATCCCCCCGCTTTGATGGCTTTCGCCTCGGAATAATCCTTATCGTAATTTCTTAACTTAATAGGCGCAAGAAATTACGATACACCTTGCACATGTAAATAATTTTATTATCATATACAAACAAAATGCAAAAAAAAGTATCGGATGAACAAAGTCCTTCTTGTGCGATACTAAAGGTTTGGACACTTTAGCCGTAACCTTTACGGTTAGCTTGATTATTTTCATCTACGACTTCAAAAAAATTAGGTTATACTTTAATCCACAATCCTGATAGGATTTTCGCAGACAAAGATAATGTATTTTTTTGAATATATTCCATTTTTACACCTTGCACAATGTAAATAGTTATTATGCATTTGACATTCAATATGCTATTTCTACATAATATCTATCAACATTTTATTAACGTGCCCATTCTGTTCACCATAATCTTTCTTCCCACCTGCTTTATCATTGTTCCGTCCCACGATTTTTCGGATTTATTATTTGCACCTAACTCCGTCGTTTGTACAATCGGGTATGCAATATTATTCGGAACAAAAAAACATTGATTGCCGGTACATGATACCATTTTATAGACCCTCTCCGAACGGATATTTTCAATAGTTATAGGCGCGTTGCTCTCAATTTCTTCCTTTGTGGGTACATATACCAAATCATTGGGCGATAAGTGGAACAGCAAGGAATTTCCTTTCTCATTTCTTTCAGGAACTTCTCTTAACCCTTGCTTCAAGCGTTCTATAGCGATATTTAAAGGAACAGTTTCAAAAGTCCGATTACCGTTTTCGTCTGCATAAATGGCAAAAAAGAGGTTTGTCCCCTTAGCGGCTTCTACATATTTTTTTTGCTTATTGCCAACGTGCCCCACCAAAAACTTACTTCCTATCGGCTCATATACACGCACTTTATAGATGGGCTGATGCGATTTTCCCCCATTCAAATCCACAATATTTTTATTCATTTCTTCTATTCCTTCGGGTGAAAATGCCAAATCCGGATTATTTTCTTTTGTTGCCAAATGGTTCAACAAAATTTTTTGTATTCCGGCATCGGTAATTGATTCAATTGCTTTGGCATCAAAAGAAGTATCTAATGTTTTCCGAACAGCGGCATTACCCTCTTCAAAATAATAAATATCCACCTTAGATATATCTACCTTTTGATGTAAATAATTTTTATCTTTAAAGTATCGATTAATTTTTTCAGCGTCAAATAGTCCGTAAGCTGCGATGAGGCGTTTAATTTCATCTTTCAGCTCCCTGCTCACAATATTTTCCCAATCTTTCAATGCAATGTTGAACTTTACTTTTTTCGTCTTTCGAAGAGAAACTTTGGCAGATACAGTGTCTTTGTGCAATGGCTTGCGAATTGCCCAGCTATCGCCTTTTTTCTGCGATTTTAGAATTTTCTTTCCGTTTTCGTAAACTTGGTATTTATTGGTAGTTTTGTTTATTACCCGCAGATTTTGTTTGAAGCTGATAATGATTTTTTCTAATGCAGCCTGAGCATCTTGTGTAAAGGTAGCCCATGGCTTATGAAACTGCCATTTATAGCTGCCTTTTTCATCTGTTTTAGCTTTGAAGCATAAGCGCTGCTGTAAGGCTTGACGGGCATCGTCATTTTTTGATTGTGCATGTTCGTTGTTCAGATACTGGACATGCTCTCGTGTAGCGCATGCAATTATCAGCGCATCCATTGCATGGTGGCGATGATCTATGCGTTTTTTATTAAATCCTTTCTGCAGCTCTAAGGGCATTTCTGTTTGGAAGATATTTTTTCCTTTTTTATTTACCCATTGCCCAAATCTATTGCTTTTTGTGAGCAGATTCATTCGCTCGAATCGGGGTGTAATAATTTTATTCCAAACGTCATTTAATCCCCAATGCTGCTTGAGCATACTTGTAATACCTCCCGTACACAGAATCACATTTTTAGATGTGGCTTCCTGCTCTCCATCTTCTCGAACAATATTCGATAGTAATCCTTTCACAATTTTGCTAATGTAGCGCGTATCGTTTAGCTGCCGTTCTATCATCTTATCCGGAATTTCTTCCAAAAGCAATTTGTTCATCTTTCCGTGAAGCTTTCCATAGCTGGTTTTTACGAAATTTTCGTATGCCTCAACGGATAATATCTCAACCGTTTTCCCAAAGCTAAGCTCTACTTTTTTTCTACCAGGTTGTTTAATAAACTCATATCCGAGCGCATTCGCTTTAAGCTTATTTACTTCTGCCTCACAAATAACCTTATTACTCAACGAATCGTCAAAATAGCGGGATTGCGGAATAACGTGATCTATTTCGTAAGCCGAAGTAAACAGCTTCCCCAAAGGAATTACCTCTCCGGTATATGGCGAGCGATATTTTTGTTCCAGCCAAAGCTTATACCGCACCAATTCCGACTTTGTCGGCTGGCTTGACTTGGTGATTTTGATAATATCATCCGGAATTTCGGAAACGGAATTTAAAACACCTTCTTCATATAGCTTTAAAATTTCCTGCTGATTAGGCGAATAGGGGCGCACGTTTTCAACATCAGCATGATTTTTCAATTCTGCTAATAGGGCTTTGATACGAAGATTGGCGTTTTCGTTTCCGGATATTGTAGCCGTTATTTTAGCGCGTTCATCAGCTGGATTTTTCATTTCCCGACTTAATTCGATGTGGATTTCCGACAAGTCCCCATATTTTTTCCAGATGTCTCGAACAACCCGTAATGTCTCCAATATAACCTGCTCAACTATAGGGTTGCGTAAAGCATGCTGCTTAAACTCTTCCAGGTATTTATCAATATCTTGCGGAGTCTTCCATTTGGTTGTATCGCTTGCCTCCGAATGGCGACCGTAAACGGCGTAGCATGCCTGATAGGTATTCAACCCCGAATAAGGATTTTCAACGTTGAGGAAACTTTTCAGTACTTGTTTTGGAATCTCATCGTCGGATATATTTTCAATTTTCTTTGCGTCATGATTAATATCGTTCAATCGTTCAATAACCGCCTGGATACGGGTTTTCGTTTCTGCCGTAATGGCACCCTCATCCCAATAGCTTCCCATGCGCATTAGCGGTAACAACTTTTTGACTGCTTTAGCAGAGTAAGCACCATAATTTTTTGTGAAAGGCGGGAATTTGGCAAAAGTTTCGACAAAATTATTATCTAATCCGTTCTTTTCGGCAAATGTTTTTAGCGCCTTTCCGATTTCTTCTTTATCATTCACCGAGTAAAGGATGTGCCACAAGGCAAATTCTTTTTCTTTGTCAAGAAAATCCTTGGCAATACCAAGCTTGGTTAACCGATTTAAAATCGAAGCATGCGTTTCATTGCAGGGATATTTCTTGTCCTCCACATATTTCCAACGATAGGGTAAATGGTCGTCTGCTTTATTTTTTTTCTTTACTTTAAAATAAGATTGCAGCAATGTGTCTTGTTCAATATCTTTTCGTTCATTTAACCAATCAAATAATTTCACTCTTTCCGCAGCTGTCGGAATAAATGCAGCGGTAACATCTACATCTGTACATAACTTCCCCTCAACGATTTTTTCTCGCTCGTAAATTCTTAGATTATGGACAAACTGCCACAAGCGAAATTCCTGATACAGCGGATGTGCTTTGGCAATACATTTGACAGGCAAATTTTTTACAGCATCCTCTTCTTTTTTCTTGAAAGTGTAGTATTCGTAAGGACAATTACTAATCAACGACTTTTTGCTTTTTAATGGACGCTGATAGAAAATAATATCTTTCGCTAATAAATGAACAAAATCTCTTTTGCTCAAAACAAGCTGGTGTACTTCATTATTTTTATATAGTTCCCGAATACAATCGTTGTACAAATTTTCACTAAATAAATCCGGCTGCAGCTCCACTTGCTTTTCAAGAATTTTGATAAGCTCGTCTTTATAAAACTTGCGTTCGATGGTACGGATTAATTTTCCCCGAATTTTCTGAGTAGAATTTTGTAAAAGGGTATCGTAAATGTACGCGCCGACAGTTTTACCGCTATTGCTGATTGTGATTTCTGTTCTTACTTTTATTTTTTTATAAATTTTGTCTTGGTCTTTTTTGCTCATCAAGTTGATTTCGTCAAACGAAGGCAAAGGTGTAATTCGGCGTTTTTCTTTTCCTGTTGTATCTGACTTTTTATCTTTTACAATTTTGATATTTCCATTCTCATCAAATTCTTCCGTTACTAAAAATTCTCGCTCCATATTAAGCCAATCAGGCTCGGCTGTAAATGTTGCAGAATATTCCCAACCATTTTCAAAGGTCATTTTATACCAAGTTTTCTTGTCGTTCTTTTTATCCTTTTCTCCTTTTTCAACAGAAGCTATTTTTAGGAGCTTGCAATATTCTTTTACATCTGTCTTCTCGTCATCTTCCCCACGCAGCTGATAGTATCCACGCTTTTGATTAAAATTTAAAAGTATCCATGCCAATTCTTCCTTTTTTACTTTCTTCTGTAATGCTTTTTTGCGCAAGTAGTAAATTGTCCAGTCGTATGGGATTTTTTTATCGTTTGCCAGTAGCTGTGGCTGCGTTTTAGCAAAATCAGCCAGCATTTCGTTGAAAGAGTTTTTAAATAAAAACTCCGATGCGCCATCTGCTGCCTTTCCCCAAGGTAATTTAGGCTCGGCACCTTGCTTAAATTTGCCAAAATGTTCTTCAAAATCAATGCCGCATTCGTAGTGTTCGGGGAGAAATCCCAGCAGGTGCAGTACGCGATGTAGCCGTTCGCGCCGAAGCAAGAATCGTTCGTGCAATCTCCTCATTCCGCGAAATCCGGTTCTTTCGGCAGTTTGGGAAATTGAGTTCCCCGCATCAAAATTTCCCAGTACATCTTGGCTCATGGGAATAATCCGGCTTCCCAAACCTTCTATCCCAATCAGCGTATTTTCTTCATTCTTGTTGACCACTGCCCATCCGATGCTATTTGTGCCGAGGTCCAATCCTAATACTTTTTTCATAGCAATTTTTTCAGATTATATTAATAGAATTCAAGTTGTTATTTTTAATTATTTTGCTTCAACACTTCGTTGAAAATGGTTTAATCGATTAAAAATCAACTAATCAATCGAGAAATTGTGCTATAATATTTACATAATCAGAGATTATTATTGACCCAACCGTAATCTAACAGGTGAAAATTATAATAATCAGCCATTACGCAAATATTATTTGTTCATTTACAGCGATTTAAGTTACAATCCTTTCAAATTGCTTAAAGGGCAGCACAAAAAATTTATCGTCACTACTCTCGGTTGTTTTTCGAACTTCAAAGTTAAGAAATTTTTCTGAAGTTTGGGTTACTCCTTATTTCTTAGAAAATTTCTAAGAAATGGGTGTATGGCAAAATTCCCACTCCTATAATAAAGTATCCCTTGGCGTCGAATGACAGGCTGGCGACCTTTGAATTTATCAGCGAAGGTCAGAAAGGGCTTATCCATAAGCTTGTCCAATACCAGCCGACCAACCTGAAAGACGGTTACAACCTTGCCTTTGGCGACAAAGACTATACGACGGGAAACATTGACGATACGGTAATTTCAAACAATGGTGATAGCGAAAAGGTGCTGGCAACGGTTGTCGCAACAATTTACGCTTTTACCGACAAATACCCTGATACTTGGATATACGCCACTGGCAGCACAAAATCCCGAACACGGCTTTACAGAAGGCGTATAGGCAGAGATTCCCGCTTTCGCGGGAATGACGGTGCAGGCAGGCGCGGCCATGCCATAGGAGACGGGGCGAACCCCGTCTCTACATGCAGCTTTTACAGCAGGCTCCACGCAACGGTAAGCCCCGCCATTACGATGGCAACCATGCTCATGAGCTTAACCAGGATGTTGAGCGACGGGCCGGAGGTGTCCTTAAACGGGTCGCCCACCGTGTCGCCGGTTACGGTAGCTTTGTGCGTATCGGAGCCTTTTCCGCCAAGGTTTCCTTCCTCGACGTACTTTTTGGCGTTGTCCCACGCTCCGCCTGCATTTGCCATGAAAATGGCCAGCACAAATCCGGTGCTAAGCCCGCCTACCAGCAGCCCCATCACGCCGGATACGCCAAAGATAAGCCCCGTAGCGACGGGAGTGAGTATGGCCAAAACGGACGGCAGCAGCATTTCGCGCTGCGCGCCTTTGGTAGAGATGGCCACGCAGCGGGCGTAGTCCGGCGTTCCCTCTCCGGTGAGGATACCCTTAATCTCGCGAAACTGTCGGCGCACTTCCTCCACCATGCTTTGCGCGGCGCGCCCCACGGCGTTCATCGTCAGGCCGCAGAACATAAACGTCATCATTGCCCCAATAAATGCGCCTACCAGCACCTTGGGGTTCATCAGCGTTATCTGATAGTAATTCATAAAGTCCACAATGGTTGCCTTGGCCACCTCGACGGTATCGCCGTTGGCAAAGGTGAGCACGTTTTGGCCGATGTGCTGCAACCCAATTTTCACCTCCTCGAGGTACGAGGCAAGCAGGGCGAGCGCCGTGAGGGCGGCAGAGCCAATGGCAAAGCCCTTTCCGGTAGCGGCAGTTGTATTGCCGAGCGCGTCGAGCGCGTCGGTGCGTTGGCGTACTTCTTTGCCCAGCCCGCTCATTTCGGCGTTTCCGCCGGCGTTGTCGGCAATAGGGCCGTAGGCGTCGGTGGCAAGCGTAATGCCCAGCGTAGAGAGCATCCCCACGGCGGCAATGCCAATGCCGTAAAGCCCCAAGCCAAGGCTTTTCGCCGAGAGCATGTCGGCTACGTTGAAGTTGATGGCGCAAAGAAATGCCATAATAATAGCCACGCCAATGGTTACTACGGGAATTGCGGTGGAGAGCATACCCAGCCCCAAGCCCGAAATGATGACGGTAGCGGGGCCTGTTTGCCCGCTTTGCGCCACCCTTTGCGTGGGTTTGTACGAGTGCGAGGTGTAGTATTCGGTTGCCTGACCAATGATAATGCCGGCCAGCAGCCCGCTGATGACCGAAAAGGAAAGCCCCAGCCAGTTGTCAATCTTCAAAATATATAAAATTGCAAAGGTCGCCGCAGCAATGAGCAGCGAGCTTACGTTTACGCCCCTGCCGAGCGCGCTAAGCAGGTTTTTCATCGTTGCGCCTTCTTTGGTTTTTACCAAAAATATTCCCAAGATGGAGAGCACAATACCCACCGCCGCAATGAGCATTGGCGCAAACACCGCCTTGAGCTGCATTTCGGGCGTAAGGTAAAAGGCCGACGCTCCCAGCGCGGCGGTGGCAAGGATAGATCCACAGTAGCTTTCGTAAAGGTCGGCGCCCATTCCGGCAACGTCGCCCACGTTGTCGCCCACGTTGTCGGCAATGGTAGCAGGGTTGCGCGGGTCGTCTTCGGGTATGCCAGCTTCGACTTTCCCCACGAGGTCTGCCCCCACGTCGGCAGCCTTGGTGTAGATGCCGCCGCCCACGCGGGCAAACAGCGCCTGCGTAGAAGCGCCCATGCCAAAGGTGAGCATGGTGGTGGTGATGATAACCATGTTTTGCGCTACGCTGGCGTCATAGTACCAGTTGAGCAGCAAAAACCAGATCGAAATGTCGAGCAGCCCCAGCCCCACTACGGTAAGCCCCATCACCGCTCCCGATCGAAAAGCCACGCGCAGCCCTGCGTTGAGCGAATTGCGGGCGGCGTTTGCCGTTCGCGCCGAGGCGTAGGTGGCGGTCTTCATGCCGATGAAGCCTGCCAGCCCTGAGAAAAATCCGCCTGTGAGGAATGCAAAGGGCACCCAGCCGTTTTGCACGCCAAAGCCATACGCCAGCACGGCAAAAAATGCCGCCAGCACAACAAAAACAATGGTCACCACCTTGTACTGCTGCCGAAGGTAGGCCATAGCGCCCCTGCGCACGTGCAGGGCAATTTCTTTCATGAGGTTGGTACCCTCGTCTTCTTTCATCATTTGCCTGAAAAAGTAATAGGCAAACCCCAACGCCAGCAAGGCGGCTATGGGTACAATCCAAAACACATAGTCCATAAACATAAAGGTTAAAGTTTGAAAATAGCATAACGTATGCAAATAGCCAACCGCAAAAGTAAGGATTAACGTCGATTTTGAAGGCGCTGAATCCTTTTTTTCTCATATTTTTGCGTTAAAAAATCGCAAGGAAACTGCGGCAAAGGGGACTCAAAGCTTAATATCCCGTATATCCCTGCGGCGTAAGGCTCCTCAGCTCCTCCTTTACCTCGCTGTCAATGTCAAGGGAATCAATGAAGTGCTTAACGTCGCTTTGCGTAACAGCTTCGTTGGTGCGGGTAAGCGCCTTGAGCGCCTCGTATGGCTTGGGGTATCCTTCGCGGCGCAGGATAGTCTGGATGCCCTCTGCCACCACAGCCCAGCTGTTCTCAAGGTCAGCCTGTATTTTTTTGTCATTTACTATCAGCTTGTTCAATCCTTTCACAATGGAGGAGTAGGCCACGGCAGCATGTCCCAGCGGTACGCCGATGTTGCGCAGCACGGTGCTGTCGGTCAGGTCGCGCTGCAGGCGTGAGACGGGCAGCTTTGCCGACAGGTGCTCCAGCAGCGCGTTGGCAAGCCCCAGGTTGCCCTCGGCATTCTCAAAGTCAATGGGGTTTACCTTGTGCGGCATGGCCGACGAGCCTACCTCTCCCTCCTTTATTTTTTGCTTGAAGTAGCCCATCGAAATGTACGTCCACATATCGCGGCAGAGGTCTATCAGTATGTTGTTCAGCCTCTTTATGGAGTCGAAGGTGGCGGCAAGGTTGTCGTAGTGCTCAATTTGCGTGGTGGTTTGCGAGCGGCTTAGCCCCAGCGTACTGTTTACAAACATGTTGGCAAAGTCCACCCAGCCGATTTGCGGGTATGCCGCCTTGTGGGCGTTGAAGTTGCCCGTAGCTCCGCCAAATTTGGCCGAAAACGGCACCATGCGCAGCAACGCCAGCTGCTTTTCGAGCCGCTCTACGAATACGTAAATTTCCTTGCCTAAGCGCGTTGGCGAAGCCGGCTGCCCGTGGGTGTGCGCCAGCATGGGGATGGCAGCCCACTCTTTTGCCAGCGCGCTCAGCTTGAGGCGTACCGCCTCGAGCTGCGGGGCGAACACGTTGCTTAGCGCCTCCTTCAGGCTCAGCGGCGTGGCGGTGTTGTTGATGTCCTGCGAGGTTAACCCAAAGTGGACGAACTCCCGGTAGGCGGTCAGCCCCAGCAGGTCGAATTTTTCCTTCAGAAAATACTCTACCGCCTTCACGTCGTGGTTGGTAATGCTCTCCGTGTCCTTTACCTTTTGCGCGTCGCCTTCGCCAAAGTTTTGGTAAATGGCGCGCAGCTGCGGATAGACACCTTTATCCACCGCCGAGAGCTGCGGCAGCGGGATTTCGCACAGGGCAATAAAGTACTCCACCTCTACCAGCACGCGGTAGCGAATG
>JAISAC010000167.1 GCA_031266935.1 Prevotellaceae bacterium | reverse complement strand
CACACACACACACACACACACACACACACACACACACACACACACACACACACACACACACACACACACACACACGAGCGCGCGTATAACGCTGTTATATAACGCGCACACTCACGCGGAATGTAGAAAAATATTTTTTACGTGCAACAAAGCTGACTCTTTTTTAGGGGTAGTTTTGTTGTTTTTTTTACCCCCCTCGCCATACAACTTTTTTTGTACGTCGCTACCTGCGGCGCCTATATTTCTTTACCCTATTTTTATTCACCTTTCAAAATTGTTATGCTTATGAAAAGAATGTTACCCCACCGGCAGCGCAGGGCGCTGCTGCCGGCCTGCCTGAGCCTGCTGCTCGGCCTGAGCGCCCACGCTGCGCAGCGTGTACAGTACAGCTACGACGCGGCGGGCAACAGGGTGCTGCGCAAAACGGTTGCGCAGGCGTTTCCGGAAGTGGAGACGGAGACGGAGACAGAGACGGAGACGAAAGTCCACAACATGGCCGCGCAAAATACAGCGGCAACCCAACCCGCTCAGCTCGACGCGGCGATCCAGGAGCAAAAAATTACCGTTTACCCCAACCCCACGCATGGCCTGCTGGTGGTGGACATTGCGGACAGCGAGCAGCTGACGGAGGTACAGGTGCTGCTTTACAGCCTTTCCGGCGCGCTGGTGCGGCAGTGGAGAGCCGCCTCCGGCAGCAACACGCTCGACATCGGCGAGCAGCCGCCCGGGATTTACATTGTATGCGTGGTACAGGGCAAGGGGCAAGCAACCAGCTGGCGTATTGTCAAGGAGTAGCGCATAGACCAAAAAAATTATTATCGCATGAAGACCAAAAAGAACACAACAGCGGGGCGGCTCGGTAGCGCCCTGCCGTCGCTGACCATCATCTTCGCTTTGCTGGGCGTACCGGCGGCGTGCAGCGACCCCCATACGGAGTACATCCGCGCAAGCACGGAGAAATCCTCCACCGACACGCCCACCCCGCCGGAAAGCGGCGGCCAACAGGGTGAAACTTTTATTGATACATCCCGCTGGCGCGGAGACGTGGCAGCATCCTTCACCGACCTGGGCAGCATTGGCCACGATTTTTGCTACACGGCGGATGAGCAGGTGCGAATCTCCGTCATCCGCTTCCGGCTGGACTACCCTGCGGAAATGGTGGTAAGCCACTGCGGATCTGACCTTGCAGGCGCCACGCTGCTGCTGCTGGACTCGGTGCGGCAAGTAGCGATATCGCCCGAGGAAAGCAGCTTACCCGAGGATGCCTGCGGCAATCCCGCGCTGGGGAAGCTGCGGGTGGCGGCGCAGGTGGGCGTGTACTACGCGGTGGGCTACGCAAGCGGCGTGGTGCAGGTGGACATCTCGCAGCTGGTAGGCGCCACCTCGCCCACAATCATCTCACTGCAAACCAACGCCGTAACCGGTACGCTACGCACCGCCATAACCTGCTCGCCGCTACGCTATCCCAAGTAAAACAACAAAAAAAAATAAACAAAAAAAATAACAAAAATAAAATAAATTATGTACGTATGAAAACAAATTCTATTAAGAGCAACAGCATTTGCTGCACGGCGCTATGCGCCGCTTTCCTCCTTACCGGCTGCACGTCGTCGTCGGAGATTTTATCGGGCACCGCGGGCACGAATATATGGGAAACCGATCCGCTCGTGACGTTCGTGCTGCTTGAGCCGCCCGAACATGTCGCACCGTACACGCCGCTTCCGCCGATCGTGCCGGTCACGCCGCCTGCGTCGTATGAGCCGCCTGTGTCGCCTGAGCCACCCGTGTCGCCTGAACCGCCTGAACCGCCTGAGCCACCCGTGTCACCTGATCCACCTGCGTCGCCCACGGTGACTGAACCGCCCGCGCCACCCGCAGACTCTACAGCCTCCGATGTGACGGAGAGCATTGCGGGCTTACCCGGCGCTTCTGCCACCGGAGCGGCCACCTACAGCATTCCCCTGTCCATGCCGCCGGGCACCGACGGGGTGCAGCCCAAGCTGACGATTGTCTACAACAGCCAGGCCGGCGACGGCCCGCTGGGGCATGGCTTCCGCTTATCGGGCCTCTCGTCCGTTGCCAGGACGCCAACGCCCTACCGCGACGGAGGGTTTAAGGCGGTAACGCTGACCGACGAAGACAGCTACGCCCTCGACGGGCTGCTGCTTTACCCCGATACCGCCGAGTACGCCGAGCGCTCCGAATACCCCGCGTCTCTCGACTGCCGGAGCTACTGCACAGAGCACGAAAATTTTATGGAAATAACGAAGTGCAACGAAACGGGCTACGGAGACAACGACGGACGGCAGTACTTCATTGTTAAAGCCAAAGACGGCACGGTAATGGAGTATGGGCGCACCGACAACTCCCGCGTTATGCTAACCATGCCCGACGGCACGCGCAGCATACTGGAGTGGAAGCTCAGCAAGCTTACCGACCCCGCGGGGAGGTACATTGCCTACAGCTACGGCACGGTTAACGGCGAGCACGTGCTGCAGCGTATTGCCTACACCGGCACAAGCGGCTTTGCGCCCTACAACACCGTTACTCTTGAATATCGTGCACGGGACAGCGTTAGCGGCAGCTTTTACTACGTTGCCGGCCAACGCTTGCTCTGCAACAGCGTTTTACTTAGCAGCATAAGCGTAGATAACAGCAGCGGGCAAACGCTATACGAGTACGTGCCGGGCTACGCGCAAGACCAAACGCAGCACCGGCTGACCTCGCTACAGCGCTATACCCACGACGGGACCCTGCTTACCACCAGCTTTGCGTGGGATAGAAAGCAGCTGCTAAGCGGAGTAAGCAATGCGCAGGACAGCAACGTGCAGAAAGCTTACTTTGCCGATATGGACGGCGACGGCATAGACGAAATGCTGAAGCTGTACGCCAACAACACCGCCAAAATATTTAAAGTAGATGGGCTGAGCACGGCCTACATGGGCAGCGTGGCGCTCAGCCCCGATACGGTTTTGCAAATTACCGGCCTACAGATGATGGACGTTAACGGCGACGGGCTAAATGATATTGTAGCCACCACTCCCATTGCCCTAAGAATTTTTATGAACATGGGCAGCCTGAATTTTACGCAATGCTACGAGCTTTACAACTTCGGTATTTCCGGCTTTGCAGTAAAGGGCACGGAGAGCGGCAAGAGCAACGTGTGCATTCTGGTAAGAAAATTAACCACAGAGATATTGAACACTATTAAGAATAGCTATAGGGGCACGTTAGATTTACAGCAGGTTTTAGCCGATGTAGCGCCTATTGATTCTATGATCACCCTGGTGTTTAACTCTGACTGCTCCGGCACCTATCGGTCAATCGCGCAAAAAATAACGAAAAATATGTTGGCCAGCGTACCGGAGGGATATTGGACAAACGGCTCGTTGGAGGGAGATATGACGGCCATTTTGTCGGTGGGTGATGTTGACGGCAACGGCAAAGAGAATATGCTGGTGGCTACTCGGAGAGATGTATGGAATCTCTATCCCCACTTCAATGCGGTTAAGATGGATTTGCACCTGCCGGAAATCCGCTTTTTTGAATCGGATGGGGTTATTGCCGACAGCGGCGTAGCTGTTTCTGATTGGTTGGGGGATCGCTGCGAGCGCCTGCAAGACGTGGGTGATTTTAACGGCGACGGCAAAACCGACCTGCTACTCTACCGCGAGGAAGACACACCAAACCGATGGAGCCTTGCCTACGCCACCGGAAGCGGCTACGCCGTCCACCCTGTGCCGCTCTCCTGCAAGCCGGATACGGGAGGCCGTGTGCTGATATGCGACCTGAACGGCGACGGGAAGGATGATATTGTGGAGGCGTACCACAGCGACGGCCAAGCGCTGTTTAGGGGGCATCTGGCGGCAGGCGGTGAAGGGCGCTTTGTGACGACAGAGGAGCAAACGCTTGCCATGACCGCCGGCGAGCTGGACAGCGCACACATCCTGCCCGCCAAGCTGAACGCAGGCGAAGCGTACGCCGTTTTTGTATCGGCCAACCTGAACGCCTCGTGGCGGTGGCTGCGCTTTGGCGAGTACGCCC
>JAISAC010000053.1 GCA_031266935.1 Prevotellaceae bacterium | reverse complement strand
GCGTAGCCGAGGGGGACGACACTTTTATATCCGTTATATGTTATTTATTTCTTATCCCTAAGTCAATTTAATTACAGGTTAGGGGAAGTCCTAAAAACTCCCTCAAATGAGGTAATGAGGTTAATGTACATCGTTACTCTCCTTGCTACTGAGGTTGTTTTGTCTAGAAAATTAGGTAAAAATGAGGTTGCACCCTCAAAAGAACCTCATTCACAACCTCATTTTTTAAACAAAACAACCTCAGTAGCAATAGATTACGAATCTCTCATTAACCTCATTACCTTATTTTAAGGAAGTTGGGTTTTTAGGAGTTCCCTTAGCATTTTAATTTTTATAGCTATCTTGTATCATCGCATAAAAATAAATCGACTTAAACTCTAATGTAAAATGCAGAATGCAGAATGCAAAATTTCTCTACGCCGTCAGGATAAATGTAAAATGCAGAATTTCTCTATGCCGTCAGGCAATTCAAAATTCAAAATTCAAAATTCAAAATTCAAAATTTAAAATTTAAAATTCAAAATTTCAAGACATGAATATTCTTTTACTTGGTTCGGGTGGGCGCGAGCACGCGCTGGCTTGGAAAATGAGGCAGAGCAAAGCGCTCTCTCAGCTATTTGTTGCGCCGGGAAATGCGGGCACCGCCTCGCTGGGGGTAAACGTGGCGGTTGACCCCAACAATTTTGCCGCGATAAAGGACGTGGCGCTCAAAAATGCCATAGACATGGTAGCTGTCGGCCCGGAGGAGCCGCTGGTGCGGGGCATTTTCGACTACTTTGCCAACGACGACGCGCTGAAGCATATTCCGGTCATTGGCCCGTCACAAAAAGGGGCTATGCTGGAGGGAAGCAAGGATTTTGCCAAGCAGTTTATGGCAAAGTACGGTATCCCCACGGCGCGCTACAAATCGTTTACGCGCGGCAGCGTGGCCGATGGCTTTGCCTTTCTGGAATCGCTCCGCCCGCCGTACGTGCTCAAAGCCGACGGTCTGGCCGCCGGAAAAGGCGTGCTGATTTTGGACAGCCTGAGCGAGGCAAAAGCGCAGCTGGAGGAAATGCTCAACGGCATGTTTGGCGAAGCGAGCCGCACGGTGGTGGTAGAGGAGTTCCTGAGCGGCGTGGAGCTGTCGGTTTTTGCGCTGAGCGACGGCAAATCGTACAAAATACTGCCCGAGGCAAAAGACTACAAGCGGATTGGGGAAGGCGACACGGGGCCGAACACCGGCGGCATGGGAAGCGTTTCGCCGGTGCCGTTTGCCACGCCGGAGTTCATGGAGAAAGTGCGGACGCGCATCGTTGAGCCAACCATCAGGGGGCTGCGGGCGGAGCAAATCACCTACCGGGGCTTTATCTTTTTTGGGCTGATAAGCGTAGGCGGAGAGCCGATGGTGATTGAGTACAACGTGCGCATGGGCGACCCCGAAACCGAAAGCGTCATGCTGCGCCTCGACGCCGATTTGGTGGATTTGCTTGACGGCGTTGCAAAGGGAAACCTGTCGGAGCGAACGTGCCGCAACCTGCCGCAGGCGGCGGCATCGGTGGTGTGCGTGAGCGGCGGATACCCCGGCGCCTACAAAAAGGGAATTGCCATCAGCGGCCTGGAGAAGGTGCAGGGCTGCATTGCCTTTCACGCCGGCACCAAGGCCAACGGCGCAAATATAGAAACGGCCGGAGGGCGCGTTCTGGTGCTCTCTTCGCTCGCCGACACCCTGCCGCAGGCGCTGGAAAAATCTTACGCCGAAGCCGCAAAAGTGGAGTACGAGGGGAAGTATTTCCGCCGAGATATTGGGAAAGACGTTTTGGCGGTTGGTAAGTGAGGTTTTTTGTATTTTTTTTTGTAAATATTTTTTTTTCTATTGAAAAAAATGTATCTTTGCCTTTGAAATGTAGCGTTGCTAAAACGTTATCAAGCATAAACGAAACAGGTATTCTTATTTTTTTTTAATGTTTACCATGAAAAGTTTATCCCACCAAAACATGCTACGAGGACAACGCAGAGCGATGCTATGCCTTATCGCTCTTTGCCTCCTACCTTGCTCCATCGCCTATGCGGAGCGCATTCGGTACGGCTACGATGAGGCCGGAAACCGGATATCCCGACAAAAAGAAATAGTAATGTCGGCCAAGGCCAAAGGCTTTGTGCCCGACAGCGCACCGGAAGATGAGGCCGATGCGTGGTCAACGCCAACGCAGCATGAAGAAATGGTGGCAGATATGAAAATTATTATCTACCCAAACCCCACGCGGGGGATGCTGCGGGTAGAAATTTCGGGCGCCGAAGTGCCGTTGGGCGCTCAGATAGACTTGTACTCCACGTTAGGATCGCTGGTGGGGCAATGGAAAAACATATCAAACGACAACACTGTGGACATTACCTCGCACCTACCGGGCATATACATTATGCGCATAGCGCTGGACAAGCGCAGGGTGAGCACGTGGAAAATTATAAAAAACTGATGCAATCACTCATGTAAAAGCTTATGTAATCACTGATGTAATCACTCAATGGTAATAATAATGGTCTTCACCTAACCAATTAAATTTATTTTACCTATGAAACGAAATATCATAACATCGTCCCGCCTCCGTCCGTCAGGCCGGACAGCATTGCTGGTATGCGTAGCGTTTACGTTGCTATTCTCCGCTTCTGCCTGGGGGCAAACAGGCAACACCATGCAAAACCCTATAGTGGTCGCCACACCCGCTACCGGCATACAGTACGTCAACTCTCAAAACACTGCCGGCTTTACCAATAGCTACACAGGGCGTCCGAGCAATGACGTATTCTACAAGTTTACGCTGTCCACAAGCATGAATGTAGAAATATGCCACTGCGGGTCGACGCTTAGCGATACCTACCTGCACCTGCTGGACGCATGGGGTTACAGCGTCGCCAGCAACGATGATTACTACGGTGAAGGCAAATGCTCCAGCACCTACCATTCCTACCTGCAAATAGATTTAACGCCGGGTACCTACTACGTAGTATCGGAAGGCTACAGCCAAAACGGGGTAATTCAAACCAGCATTAAAACCGGCTCGCCGCGCAATTTCCGCAGTAGACCGATTGATGCAGGGACGCTCGGCGTGGGTTCCTCATACGTCCACTCTCAAAACACCGAAAGCCTTACCAACACCTACGCAGGTCGCCCCACCAAAGAGGTATTCTACAAGTTTACGCTACCCACGAGCATGAATGTAGAAATGAGCCACTGCGGATCAACGCTTGGCGATACCTACCTGCACCTGTTAGACGCTTCGGGCAACAGGATTGACTACAACGACGATTACTCCGGCGAAGGCAAATGCTCCAACACCTACCATTCTTACTTACAAAAGGCGCTGACGGCGGGTACCTACTACGTAGTATCGGAGGGCTACAGCCAAAACGGGGTAATTCAAACCAGCATTAAAACCAGCCTGCCGGGCAACTCCTTTAATGGACCGATTAATGCAGGAACATTCAGCTCCGGTTTTGTGTACACCAATTCTCAGAATATTGCAAACTTTACCAATACCTACACAGGGCGTCCGACCAATGACATATTCTACAAGTTTACCCTGACTAAAGGCATGAACGTGACGATAAGCCACTGCGGATCGGCGGTTGATAGTTACCTGCACTTGCTGGACGCTTCGGGCAACAGGATTGACTACAACGACGACTACTACGGCGAAGGGGCATGCTCCAACACTTTTCATTCTTTCCTGAGAAAAGATTTGGCTGCGGGTACCTACTACGTGGTATCGGAAAGCTACAGCGCGCTGAGCGGGGTGATTCAAACTACCATTATGACCTCTACGGGTGAGAGCATGCAAACTCCTATCAACGCCGGAACATTCAGCGCCGGATTTCAGTACACCGATTCTCAGAGCCTTGAAAATTTTACCAATTGCTACGCAGGGCGCTCGACCAATGACATATTCTACAAGTTCACCCTGACTAAAAGCATGAACGTGGTAATAAACCACTGCGGCTCGACGGTTGATACCTACCTGCACTTGCTGGACGCTTCGGGCAACAGGATTGACTACAACGACGACTACCGTGACGACGGGTCATGCTCCAACGCCCTACATTCTTTCCTGAGAAAAGATTTGGCTGCGGGTACCTACTACGTGGTGTCGGAAAGCTTCAGCGCGCTGAGCGGTCAGGTACAGACTACTATTGTTGGGTTGGAGCATGAGAGCGAATTTGGCTACCCCAATATGCCCGATGCATACAGCGCCGACCTTGCAGCGGTGGGCACGGTTGCCGGAGCGCTTGACGTTTCGGCAACGGGCGCCGCCACCTATACCATTCCCATAGAGGTTCCGCTGGGCGTGGGCGGTATGCAGCCTTCGCTGGCCATAGCCTACAACAGCCAGCTGGGCAACGGCGTGGCGGGGTGGGGATGCAACCTTGCCGGCGTATCGGCCATTACCCGAGCGCCAAAAAGCATATACTACGACGGTACCGCCAAAGGCTTAACCTACCTTGGCGACGAAGCCTACATGCTCGACGGGCAGCGGCTCATTCTCTACTCGGGCACCGCAGGGCAGGATAATGCCGTTTACTGCCCCGAAGCAGACCCCTTTACCCGCGTAACGATGAGAGGAAGCTGCACCTCAACAGCATGCAGCGCATGGTTTGAGGTGTTGAGCAAGGATGGCGTAAAATACAGGTATGGCAGCACGGCCGGCGCACAGCAAACATATACCAAGGGAGGCGTGTCCAAAATCAACGCATGGTACCTTGACCGCGTGGAGGACGCGCTTGGAAATTACATGGCGTACAGCTATTTGAAATCCTCAAGCATGGTGTATTTGAGCAGCATTAGCTACGGGAATAACGTAAATGAAAGCGCCGCAGCGATAGCCAATCTGCTCACGCTCACCTACGAATCGCGCCCCGACAATACGCCGTTCAAGCTGGAGAACGTATCCGGAAGCATATCGCTAAGGTTGAGCAAAATAACGAGCAGAACCAACGGCTCTATTTTCCGTGAGTACGCGCTGGGCTACACCAACACCGACCACTTTTCGCGGTTAACCGCCATAACAGAAAAGAACGGCGCTGGCGAGGCGCTTCACCCTATTCAGCTGGGGTGGAGTTACTTGCCATCATACTCACAGACATATAAGACGCCTGCGGTCAGCGCGCCTACAGCTGGTGGCTCGTCCGTAGGGTTCGACACCCAGGCGTACAGCGCTGCCGACTTCAACGGCGATGGGCTGACTGATATGGCGGGAATGTTCCAAAAAGATGGCTACACCTATGTTTCCCTCTACTATGCGTCGCCGGATGCCACCAACATCGTGAAATTTACCCCGGGCTACCTTCGCAACCTGGGTTACGCCGCCACCCCCATAGGAGGCTGCACTCCTATTGACGCTAACGGAGATGGTATTAACGAAATGGTGGTAGCGCTGAAAAACGGCAACAACACCGTTAGATTCTGGTTTTTTGGGCCATCGTTCGCCCCCTGCAATAACGACTTCATCTTCTCGCTGCAGCTCGATCGTAGCGATCCTGTCCTGTACGCCACAGGTGACTTCAACAACGATGGAAAAGGCGATATATTTGTTGTTGACAAGGAGAAATTTACCAAAACCCTCAACCGCCACCATTGCGCCATAGCAAACTTCGATGGGAGTATGTTTGTAGAAACAAGCTTCATCCTGACTCTGCCCGGCGACGAGCAGCCGGAGAAGCTGTTTGCCGCCGACTTCAACGGAGACGGGCTGACCGATGTGATGCTTGTTTACAGCGGAGGCTACACCATATTTTGGAATCAGGGCGGCGGTATTACCTCGTCAACCCTATCGGACAGTAAGGAAACCTCCGGTACGGCTGTGGCCAACTGCTCAAGAATTTATCCGGGGGATTTTAACGGCGACGGGCTGCAGGATTTTATTATGAGCGCTACCGGCAGCAGCAGCTGGTATTTTGCCCTGAACAACGGAGATGGAACTTTTAGCAAGACATTGGCATATACGTTAGGTATGTATGATCAGTCCTTTACGAGCAGGGACGATGACAAGTTCAGCTGCTTGGTGTACGACTTTGATTTTGACGGCAAGTCGGATGTCATCATTCAAAAGGCGATGTACACCGCAAGCGGAGCATTTTCCCAAACCTATACCTACTGGATGCGCTCTACCGGCACAGCGCTCTCTCAGGTATTCAGCGCCGCATCGGCAAGCGAAAGCGACGCATACAGCAGATTCTACGTGGCGGGCGACTTTGACGGCGATGGGCAGCCCGAGCTGATGAACTACGGGTACAACTGCTACAATGCCGCCAGCACATCCCGCGTATGGCGCCTGTACAAAAGTTCGTCCTACGGGGCAGCCAGCGGCAAGCTGACCGGCATTACCGACGGATACGGAGAGCTTACCAGCATTGCTTATGACAAGCTGGCCGGCAGCAGCGGCACTTATGTCAAAGGTAGCGGGAGCCAGTACCCCGTTGCCGATGTTACCCCGCCGCTGACGGTGGTAAAAACGGTGACCACCGGTAACGGTGTTGCCGGCAGCATGCAGGTGAGCTACAAATATACCGGCGCAAAGCTACACCGGCAGGGGAAGGGATTCTTGGGCTTCACCTCGCGTACCGCCGGCAACGCTACGCTGGGCGTTACCGTAGAATCTGGAGTAACAATTTGGAATACAACATATTATGTTCCGTCAAAGTCTTACGAAAAAACGACCGTTGACGGAAAAACTGCCGAAACCACCGTAAGCTACATCTTTGTGAACAAAGGCGGGAAAAAGTATTTTGCCTACCCAAGCACAAAAACGGAGAAAGATTTGGACGCCAACGCCAGCACTACCTACTACACCTTTGACGCCAACGGCAACCTGACGGAGGAACAAACACAGTACGGCAGCAGCAGCATGTACACCGCTACGCAGTACGGCAGCTACGTTACCACCGGCGGAGGCACGGTGCCCAGCAAGCCCCAGCTGATTACCTCCATACAAAAACATGCCGACGATGCAGGGGCGTTTACCCGCAAAACCTACATTACCTACAATACCGCCAAAGGATACCCTACGCAAAAGATAGAAAACTACGGTACCGCATTGGCCTTGACCACCACCTATACCTCCTACAACACTGTCGGCAATCCAACCTCATGGAGCGTGAGCGGTGCTGGCGTACCTACCCTCATTCACTACAGGGACTACGACGCCACCAGGCGATTTGTTGCAAGAGAGTATTCCTATCCGACCACAACGGTGCACAGCTATGCCTACGACACGTGGGGCAACCTGACCTCAGAAACGGACGAAACCAACTACTCCAACAAGCTTACCACCACGCATACCTACAACAAATGGGGGCAGCGTACCTCTACCACCTACCCCGACGGGCGCAGGGCGGCCTACGCCAGGGGGTGGAAAAACGGAAACTCCGCTAAGCGATACTTCACCCTGACGCAGGAAACAGGGCAACCCTGGGTGAAAACATGGTACGACAAGGCTGGGCGCGAAACCCTGGTGGAAACAGTGGGGCCAAAAGGCATGAGCATTTCTACCGCCAACACCTACAATAGCAAGGGACAGCTGACGCAAACCGAAAACAGGCAGGGTAGCCTCACCCTCACAGAGAGCTACGCCTACGATGATAGGGGGAGGATAACTGCCAGCGCCTGCGATACATGGCTGAGAAGAACCACGTACAGCTACGCTAACCGCCAAGTAACCACCACCCGCCACACCAACACTGCCCTCAACAACGACGGACGCACTTATACTAAAACCTACGACGCATGGGGCAACGTAAAATCTTCCGGCGATCCGGTAAGCAGCGTAGCTTACACCTACACCTCTAACGGCAAGCCAAAGACCATTACCGCAGGCGGAGTTACTACCTCCATGACCTACGACGCGGCCGGTAACCAAAAAACGCTCACCGACCCCGATGCCGGAACCACCACCTACACCTGCGACGCCCTGGGGCGGGTGACAGCGCAGGTGGACGCCAGAGGAAAGCAATCGGTAACGGAGTACGCCGCCATAGAGCGAATGCTCTACAATACGGTAGACGGCGTTCGCACTTCCTACACTTACGGCAGCTCGGGCTACAATATGCAGCGGCTGACAGGCATGGAAACAGGTTCCAGCTACGTTCGCTATGCCTATGACTATGACAGGTATGGCCGCTTGTCGTTGGAAACGCGGTACGTAGCGCCCGACGAAACCCTCAACTTTACCTACGCCTACACGCCGCAGGGGCAGTTAAAAAGCATCACCTACCCCGGTGGCGTACAGGTAACGCAGGAGTACGACGCTTACGGCTACCACGTGAAAACGTTGGCGGGGACACAAACCGTATGGGAGCTTACCGGCGAGACCGGCCTTACCACCACCGCCCAGCTGGGCGGCGGCGCCATGACCGCCACTACCACCCGAAACTCGAAGGGCTGGCTCGCCGGCCTGAAAACCGTGAAGGGGAGCGCCGCCATTCGAGACTTGGGCTACGTTTTCGACGGCGCCACCGACAACCTGATCTCGCGAACAGGCATGCTTGCTCAAAAGGAAGCCTTTTACTACGACGGGAGCAACCGGCTCACCACCGTGCAGCACGGTACGCCGGCAGTAACCGCCATGAGCGTAAGCTATGCGGCAAACGGAAACATCAGCAGCAAAACCGGCGTAGGGCAGTACGCCTACCTCCCCGGCAAGCCGCACGCCGTGGAGTACGTGGACAACACCGACGGGCTGATTTCCGGCAACGACCAGAGCATTGCCTACACCGCCTTCGGCAAGGTTTCCTCCATTACGGAGATGGTGGGTGCAGATAGCTATGGGCTGGAGTTCACCTACGGCCCCGACCGCCAGCGCTGGAAAACCGTACTCAAGAAGAACGGAGTTGCCCAAAAAACCGCTATCTTTGCCGGAGATTACGAAAAGATAACCGAAGGCACCGTAACGCGGCAGCTCTACTACCTTCGCGGCGCCGACGGCTTGGCAGCGGTGTACGTAAAGCAAGCGGGGCAAGCCGATAAAATTTACTACGCCCACACCGACCACTTAGGCAGCATAGTAAAGCTCACCGACGCCAACGGCACGGAGGTATTCAAAGCCTCATACGATGCCTGGGGCAAGCAAACGGTGAGCAACAACACCTTCAACTTCCACCGCGGCTACACCGGCCACGAGCACCTGCCGGAGTTTGGGCTGGTAAACATGAACGGGCGCATGTACGACCCCATTTT
>JAISAC010000191.1 GCA_031266935.1 Prevotellaceae bacterium | reverse complement strand
GCAACCTCATTTACTCACTCGTGCTTATTTTTAAAGTGTTCGTGAACTCGCTACGCTCGGTTTTACCTAATTTTCTCAACAAAACAACCTCAGTAGCAAAGGAAATAACGATGTATATTAACCTCGTTACCTCATTTGGGGGAGTTTTTAGGACTTCCCCTAACCTGTAATTAAATTGACTTAATCTCTAATGTCTATTGTTTATAATTTTTTTTAAGGCTATCTTTGCAGCATGGATTACAACACACAACGAAACAAGCTGGCGCTGCCGGAGTACGGCCGCCACATTCAGCGCATGGTAGAGTACCTGCGCACTATCCCCGACCGCGAAAAGCGCAACGAACAGGCGCTCGCCGTAATTGGCGTTATGGGAAGCCTTTTTCCCTACCTGCGCGACATCAACGACTTTAAGCATAAGCTCTGGGATCACATTTTTATTATTGCCGACTTTGACCTCGACATTGATTCGCCCTACCCAAGACCCGAGCCGGTTACGTTTGAGGAAAAGCCGCGGCGCGTTCCCTACACCTCGCCGGATACCATTGAGCTGAAGCACTACGGGCGCGGCGTTCAGGATATGCTGGAGAACATTGCTACGCTGCCCGAAGGCGAAAAGCGCAGTTACTCGATAATGGCGGTGGCAAACCACATGAAAAAGGCATACCTTGCCTGGAACAAGGAGAGCGTGTCGGACGATATGATATACCGAGATATCACAAAGCTCACAAAGGGACGAATTGTGATGAACGACTCTACCCGCCTTTCGGTAGGAAACTACGGGTACAGCAGCAATGGCGGCAGCAGCAACGGGCAAAATCGCCAAAAGCGTATGCAGCAGCAGCAGCAACAGCGCCGTAGAATTACAAACAAGTAGGCATTATGGCTTCATTTGAAGTTACGGGAGTTTGTACGCTTAACGGCGAAATCGTACCGCAAGGCGCAAAAAACGAAGCGTTGCAGGTAATTTGCGCCACCTTGCTTACCCCCGAAAAGGTTACAATTCGCAACATCCCCGATATTTTGGACGTAAATAAGCTTATTGACCTGCTTATCGGCTTGGGCGTGGAGGTTACGCGAGAGGAGCAGGGCGTATGCTCGTTCTGCGCAAAAACGCTTCATCTCGACTATCTTCAAAATCCCGAATTTGCAAAAAAAGCGGCAAGCTTGCGCGGATCTATCATGGTGGTGGGGCCTTTGCTGTCGCGCTTTGGCCTGGTCTACGCGCCGTGTCCGGGCGGCGACAAGATTGGGCGCCGCCGCTTAGATACGCACTTTATCGGGTTCGAAAAGCTGGGGGCAAGCCTCAGCAGCGACGCGGGTAGCTCGTTCTACCGCATAGAAGCAAAACAGCTGCACGGCGCCTACATGCTGCTCGACGAGGCGTCGGTTACCGGCACCGCCAACATCCTGATGGCCGCGGTGATGGCCAAAGGCAAAACTACCATCTACAACGCCGCCTGCGAGCCTTACGTGCAGCAGCTCTGCAAGCTGCTGGTGCGCATGGGCGCCAACATTTCGGGCATAGGCTCAAACCTCCTTGTTGTTGAAGGCGTACCGCAGCTGGGCGGCGCCGACCACGTCATCCTGCCCGACATGATTGAGGTGGGCAGCTTTATTGGCATGGCGGCCATGACGCATAGCGAAATTACCATCAAGAACACCTCGTTCGACGACCTCGGCATTATCCCCGACGCTTTTCGCCGCTTAGGCATAAATATTGAGCGGCGCGGCGATAGCATATACATCCCGCAGCAGCGCTGCTACGAAATCGAAACGTTCATCGACGGCTCTATCATGACCATTGCCGACGCTCCGTGGCCGGGACTTACGCCCGACCTCATCAGCGTGTTCCTGGTGGTGGCCACGCAGGCAAAGGGCAGCGTGCTGATTCACCAAAAAATGTTCGAGAGCCGCCTCTTTTTTGTTGACAAGCTTATTGACATGGGCGCGCAGATCATCCTTTGCGACCCGCATCGCGCTACGGTTATCGGCAACGAATGCCTCAAGCTGCGCCCCACGGTGATGACCTCGCCCGACATTCGGGCGGGCGTGGCGCTGCTCATTGCCGCCATGTGCGCCGACGGAAAAAGCATCATTCATAACATTGAGCAGATAGACAGGGGCTACCAGAATATCGACGAGCGCCTAAACGCAGTAGGAGCAAAAATTAAAAGAATTTGAAGAGAATTTTGAATTCTGAATTTTGAATTCCATTTTTCTATTTTTCTATTTTTCCATTTTTCTATTTTTCTATGCAAGTTGAAGTTTTAAAATCGAAAATACATCAAGCAACCATTACCGAGGCAAATCTTTACTACGTGGGCAGCATTACCCTTGACGAAGATTTGATGGAAGCGGCCAACCTTGTTGCCTACGAAAAGGTAACGGTGGTAAACATTAACAACGGCGAGCGCCTCGACACCTACGTTATCAAGGGCAAGCGCGGAAGCGGCGTGGTGTGCCTCAACGGGCCGGCGGCGCGTAAGTGCCACGCCGGCGACGTGGTGGTCATCATGTCGTATGCACAGATGGACTTTGAGGAGGCAAAAACCTTTCTCCCCTGCATTATTTTTCCCGATAAGGAAACAAATCGGTTAGTCAAATAGCGTACAAAAAATAGCGCATAAATAGATGCTTATGACCCGAAAGCGGCTCAACAATTTTTTTAAGTTCGCCATTTTTTTTCTGCTGACCGTATTCTTGCTATGGTTTAGCTTCAAGGACGCGCACCTGGACGAGCTGCTCGCAGGGCTAAGAACGGCTAACTATGCATGGGTTTTGGCAGGCGTGCTGCTGGGCATTGCGGCCTACTTTGTGCGCGCTTTGCGGTGGCGGCTGCTCATTGAGCCGCTGGGCTACAGGCCGAGCCTTGGCGCCATGTACAACGCCGTTATCGTTGGCTACCTGGCCAACCTGCTTTTTCCGCGCTTTGGAGAGGTGGCGCGCTGCGGTGCGCTCGTCAAATCCGACAAAATCCCCCTCAACAAGCTGGTAGGGACGGTGGTTGTCGAGCGGACGTTTGATATGCTATGCCTCATGGCTATTATCCTCTCCGCTTTTTTTCTGCGCATAGATACCTTTGGAAAATTTTTGCGCGAAAATATTTTTCAGAAGCTCGCCGAAAAAGAATATTTTTCCGGCGGGCTTTTTGCCTGGCTGCTGGTAGCTGCCGTTGCGCTCCTTGCCGCGCTCGCGTGGATGCTTCGCAAGCGGTTGCTCAAAAATGTAGCGCTGCAAAAAGCGTGGAAGTTTATCAAAGGCATTGGCGACGGGCTGAAATCGTTTGCCGCAATGAAGCGCCGCCGGAGGTTTTTGGCATACTCCGTGCTTTTGTGGCTATGCTACTGGAGTATGGCGTGGGTAGCGCTGTTTGCCATCCCTGCTACGGCAAATTTTGGGCCGCTCGACGGGTTGGTAGTCATGGTGCTGGGCAGCTTTGGCGTGGTGGCGCCCACCAACGGCGGCTTGGGGGCATTTCATGCCATTACCAGCATCGGCATGTACGCTGTATACGCCATCCCCGAAACCGACGGGCTGCTGTACGCCACGCTAACGCACGAGTCGCAAATGCTATTTATAATCATCCTGGGAATTGTGGCCTACGTGCAGCTGTTTTTATTTTCCGGTAAAAAGAACAAGTATAATGAAGCGCACAACCTGTCTTGAGCAGATAAAGGCAAAGATCGTTTCGCGCGATTTACTGCCGAATTTGCGGGCTGCGTGGGGCGACAGAAAGGTCGTTTTCACCAACGGCTGCTTTGATATTGTGCACCGCGGCCACGTGGAGTATCTGGCTAAGGCGGCGGAGCTGGGCGACCTCCTCGTGGTAGGGCTTAACACCGACGCCTCAACGCGGCGCCTCAAGGGAGCGTCGAGGCCGCTGCAGGACGAGGCATCGCGCGCCATGGTGCTTGCATCCCTGCAGGCGGTGTCGTTTGTTGCGCTGTTTGACGAAGATACACCCTACGAGCTCATCAAGCTGGTGCAGCCCGATGTTTTGGTCAAAGGCGCCGACTACAGGCCGGAGGATATTGTTGGCTACGATATTGTTGCTGCCCGCGGAGGGCACGTAGAAACCATTCCTTTCGTGGAGGGATATTCCACCTCAAGCGTAGTAGCCCGCATGGGCAGGCCGTGAGCGCTCTAACTTAAAGCGCATACCGCCAAAGCTGTTGGTCTCCTCGCCATGCAGGAGCCGGCTTTAGCGGTATGCGCCGTAATTTTTCAGGTAGCAAGCGCCGTCAGCGGCTTGCCCGCAGCGTTCCCACCCATCGCCCAAAGAGCGCAATGACGATAAAGCATATCAGCGGTAGCGCAAACGAAATGCGCACCGACGAAAGCGTATCTATCCAAACCGCTTTGTCGATGAGCAGCCCCTGTAGGGGAGGCATCAGGCAACCTCCGCCAATGGCGAGTATCAGCCCGGCGGAGGCCAGCTTGGCGTCGTCGCCCAAACCCTTCAGCGCAATGCCGTAAATGGTGGGGAACATCAGCGACATGCAGGCCGAGATGGCAACAAGGCAGTACAGGCCAGCTATGCCGTGAATGAAGATGGCGCCTGCCGTGAAGATAATGCCGCCCGTGGCCAGCCACGTGAGCAGGCTGCTTGGCTTGAAGTACTTCAGCAGGAATGTGCAGATAAACCGGCTCGAAACAAACATTCCCATGGCCACCATGTTGTACCCCTGCGCAGTGGCCTTGCTCATGCCCAGCTCATTTTCGGCGTACTGAATGATAAAAGTCCACACCATAATTTGTACGCCAACGTAAAACACCTGCGCAACCACAGACCGTGTGTACAGCTTGTTCTTCAAAAGGCGCTTAACGATTGCGCCTGTCGAGGAGCGCTGCGCCGCATCCTTTGCCGTTGCGCGGGGCAGCTTTGAAATGGCAAAGATGAGGAAGAAGGCAAACACCACCGCGCCGAGCATCAGGTAAGGCCCGCTGACGATGTCGAGGTCTGCTTGCTGAATCTTGGCAAGGCCGCCGGGATCGGTATCCGCCATCGCAATGCGCTCGGCCTCGGTAGCAAGGTTGAGCCGCGAGAGAATTAGCTCCTTTGCCACCAGCATACCCGTTAGCGAGCCGATGGGGTTAAAGGCCTGGGCAAGATTCAGGCGGCGCGTTGCCGTCGCCTCCGGCCCCATCGACAGAATGTACGGGTTGGAGGTGGTTTCGAGAAACGCCAACCCGCACGTCATCACAAAGTAGGCGATGAGAAAAGCCCAAAAAGCCATTGCGTTTCCCGCAGGAATAAAGAGCAGACAGCCGGCGGAGTACAGCGCAAGCCCTACAAGAAGCCCTTTTTTGTAGTTGAACTTCTGGATAAAGATAGCCGCCGGAATGGCCATAAAGCAGTAGCCTCCGTAAAATGCAAACTGCACCAGCGAGCTCTCAAAGTTCGAGATGAGCAGAATGTTTTTGAAGGCCGCCACCATAGGGTTGGTGATGTCGTTGGCAAATCCCCACAGGGCAAACAGCGTTGTTACCAGAATAAACGGAAAAATCAACGCCTTGGGTACAACAGATAACCGCATCTTGAATTTTGAATTTTGAATTTTGAATTTTTGAATCTTGAATTTTTGAATTCTTGAATTTTTGAATTTTTGAATTCTTGAATTATCTTTTGTACAGCGGCCCGTAGGTTTGGCAGGCGCGGTAGTCGGCGCTTTCCTTATCCATGCCGAAAGCAGCCCACGCGGCGGGACGGTAAATATCGTCGTCGCTCACGTTGTGCATGCAAACGGGTATGCGCAGCATGGAGGCCAGCGTAATGAGGTCGGCGCCCACGTGCCCGCAGCAGACGGCGCCGTGGTTGGCGCCCCACATGTTCATTACCGAATATACATCCTTAAAGTTGGGGCTGTCCGTCAGGCGGGGGACAAACCATGTGGTAGGCCACCCCCTGTCCGTCCTTTCGTCCAGTATCTTGTGGATGGCGGGGTCAACGTCAACCGTCCAGCCCTCTGCGAGCTGCAGCACGGGGCCTAAGCCTTTCACGAGGTTCAGGCGAACCATGGTGCAGGGCATTTCGCCGCGCGTCAAAAATTTGGAGGAGAAGCCGCCTCCGCGGAAGTACTCGCGGTTGGCGGGCATCCACGTGGTTGCCTCAAGGCAGGCTTTTGCCTCGGCCTCCGTAATCTCCCAAAACGGCTTCATGGCCGGCTTGCCGTCCTTACCGCATTGGCGGGCGCTGCCGTCGAGCGACGCCGCGCCCGAGTTGATGAGGTGAATCATTCCGCCCGACGCCGGGCCGCTCAGCTTTTTGCCCGTAACGCGCTCCACCGCCTCCGGGCTCCAGTACGTTCTTACGTCGGCAAATACCTGCGCGGTATGCGTCAGCAGGTAGCCAAACAGCATGGCCGTTCCGTTGAGCGCGTCGTTTTCGGTGGCGAGCACGTAGGGTGCGCGAATACCCGTCCAGTCAAAGGATGAGTTGAGTATTGCCTCCGTAAAGTCGCCGTTGGGGTAAAAGTCCGTCCACTGGCGCTGCCCCTGGAAGCCGGCTGCAATGGCGTTATGCCCCAGCGCCTCTTCGCCGAATCCCATCTCCTTCAGCTTGGGGTTTCCGGTCATCAGGTCGCGCACAATGAGCGTCATTTTTGCGATAAACTCCCAGTCCTTGTCCCTGCCGGCGCGGTCTTTCTTCAAGTCGGCGCGGTTGATGGCGTCTTCGCCTTCCTTGCAGCTCGATTTTATCCAGGCCAGCGTTGCTGCAAGCTCCTCCTTGTCGTAAATACCCTCGGTCATGCGGCGGATAATCTCCACCTCGTCCACGCCTTCGCAGCGCATCCCCAGGTACTCCTCAATGAAGTCGGTGTTGACAATGGAGCCGGCAATGCCCATGCACACCGCGCCGATGGAGAGGTACGATTTTCCGCGCATGGTTGCCACCGTCAGCGCTGCCCGGGCAAAGCGCAGCAGCTTGGCCTCTACGTCGGCGGGGATTTCGGTGCAGCCTGCGTCCTGCACGTCGCGCCCGTAAATGCCAAATGCGGGCAGCCCTTTCTGCGCGTGGCCGGCCAGCACTGCCGCCAAGTATACTGCCCCCGGGCGCTCCGTCCCGTTAAATCCCCAAACGGCCTTCACCGTGTGCGGCTCCATGTCCATTGTTTCGCTGCCGTAGCACCAGCAAGGGGTAACGGTGATGGTAACATCCACACCCTCGCGGCGGAACTTTTCGGCGCAGGCGGCGCTTTCGGCAACCCTGCCGATGGTGCTGTCGGCAACAATGCAGGTTACGGGCGTCCCGTCGGGGTTTTTGAGCGTGGAGGTCAGCAGCGCAACAACGCTTTTGGCCATGTTCATGGTTTGCTCTTCGAGGGATTCGCGCACGCCTCCCATGCGTCCGTCAATAGTGGGGCGGATACCAATTTTTGGCCACTGGCCTTGAAATCTGTTGGGTTTCATAGTAGCAAAATTAAAAAATGATTTAGGGTATAACCTTAGCGCTGTTTTGTCTAATGATTTTGCAAAAATATCTTTTCTGGCTAAGATTTTCTTTCACTATTTCGATAACTATATAGCATATTTTCGACATTCTTTTTAACAAATTTGGCTTATCCGCAATAAATGAGTATATTTACATTTTTTGTGGTATAGTAAAAAACCGATTCGTTTTGTGGGCTAAATCTTTTTTTGAGGTGCTATGGCAAGGCGAACGCACGAAATTTAAAATTAGGGTTTGTGAGCTGTTTCGGCATTTGCGCCGTCCCGTAGGGACGGAATGTTGGTAGAAAACGATGCCCCCTCCAATCCCTCCCGTCCCGTAGGGACGGAACATCGGTGAAAGATGCCCAACAACGTGATGTTAAGTAATGACGAATAAACCAGATATAACAGTTAATAAAGTGTCGCCCCTACGGGACTTAGCTGGAGCCTCCTGCTTGTCCCCGTATGCTGAAGCATACGGTTAATAAAGTGTCACCCCTGCGGGGTTTGCAGCATACGGATTACAGCATACCTGCGTAGAGACGCGGCGCGCCACGTCTCTACAACGAGCAGTCCCGCAGGGACGACACTTTATTAACCGTATGCTTTAGCATACGGAGCGGAGATGCGCGGATGCTCGCTTGTTCGGGCAGTCCCGCAG
>JAISAC010000087.1 GCA_031266935.1 Prevotellaceae bacterium | reverse complement strand
TATAATCTTGCGCACCCTGTCTTCCTTCAGCCGCTCAAGCAAGCTGTCGATATGCGTAGGACGGTCGAGAATGATGCTTTGGATGGCTTTGCTCACCAGCTCCGCCGTAACGGGCTTTGTGTAGTCCGAATGTAAGATTTTCTCAATTACTTCGCGGGCAATGGCATTCACTAACCAGGGTTGTCCCTGTGTCTGCTCCCAAACCAGCTCTATCGCATCTTCCTCAAATACCTGTCCCGTTTCACCGGTATGCTGGCTATAAAGTTGAACTATCTCTTCTTTGGTAAAATTTTTCAATGTAAACGACTCCGTAACGATATTAAACGGGCTTGCGCTGCCCAGCGATTCGCTGTCGGGACGGATTTTCGCCTTGTAGTCGCGGATGTTGCGCATGCCCACCAGGGCTACGGAGTGAACAAAAGCCTGTTCCGGACGGCTGTTGTAGCCGTCGCGCAGCTGCCGGAGAAAAGTAATCAGCGTATTGTCACTTAAGCAGTCTGCCTCATCAAATAAAATCACCAGCGGCTTGTCCAGCAATTTACAGAACTGTTTGAGTGATGATTTCAAAACGCCGGTGAAATTCTTATAGTCTGCATCTCCGGCAAAATCCAGACGATGCGGAATATCCGTATCATCGAGCTTGTCCTTGATATTCCGTACAATCTCCGGTATGCTGATTTCCGGTTCTGCAATGTTTTGTGCACTTTCCAGCGAACACCACAGCGCATAATATTGCCCGCCTGCATTAAGCCTGTTTGCCAGGTCTTTCAGGTAGGTCGTCTTCCCGCTCTGCCGTGCCGCATGGATTACAAAATACTGTTCCCTGTCTATCAACTCCTCCACGCCCTGCAGGCGGGTGGCGGCGTCTATCATATAATGCTTTGCGCTGTTACATGGCCCTGCTATATTAAAATATCTCATCTTTTGAAATAGTTTAGTTGTTCGACAAAGATACTGTTTTTTTGCGTGTAAACCAATACGTCAAAGAGCATCTGTCATTGTCGGCGCGTACGCGCTGTACGCGCCGACGTTGACAGTGGAGAAAAGAAAAAATCAGCGTTTTTCGGTTTGCCGGTTTTACCAGCCCGGGTTCTGCTGTAGCGACTTGTTCAGCCGTATTTGTCCCAGCGGAATTGGAGCCAGGTAGTCACGCTGCGAGTAGAGCAGGTTTCCGGACAAAGTGGCAATGGAGCGCCCGTAGTCAGGGTCGTTCGCGCCGCCGCCTTCATATACGCCATGCGTCAGAGGACGGCTGTCCGGTTGATAGACCTGTTGGCCGTGGTAGAGCGCATCGTTGGCCGTTGCCGTCATGTATTCCGTGTTGTAAACAAAGCGTCCCAGCTTTTGTCCGCGGAGGTGGATGTGCGCAAGCCCCCAGCGCTTGAGGTCGTTTTCGCGGAAACCTTCGCCAAAGAGCTCACAGGTGCGTTCGCGCCGTATTTCGTCGAGCATATTCATTTTCTTGCAGACGGTTTTGCCCTGCTCGTGATCCCACCAGCCGGCATCCCAGACGTTAGCAATCAAATTATTTGTCAACGGCGCTACCCCTGCGCGGGTGCGGTTTTTGTTGACGGAAAAATCCAAATCGGCGTCGGAAATGTTGCCGTCTCCCAACTCTACGGCTGCCTCGGCGTATATCAGGTGCACCTCGGCAAGGCGAATAAGCGGATAGTCGGGCGATTCCGTATTGTCGGTTCTGTTGGCGCCTTCCGACAGGAATTTACGGCTACCGTAGTTATTGTGCGTTCCGCCGCTTAACAGGGTCGGCGTATAAATAGTCCTTTTGTCGTTAAATGCCGGATCGTTCGCGTTATAGGGCGATTCGGGGTAAATTGCGTCGGGATAAGGTTTACCGGTTGTGGTGCAGGGGACTCCATACTCGGGGCGGCTCATCCACGACGCCCTGTCGGGCAGGTAGGCGCAGCCGATAAAGCGGTAGTCGCGGTTGCGAAATTCGTCGTAAAAATGAGAAAAGCCGAGGAACTCCGAATTATTCTGCGCGTCGTCCATGCTGCTCGTGGTGCTGGTACGTATAGGCAGCCCGTTGCGGCACAAGAACATTTCGCCCAGGTACGTGCTAATGTTACTGCCTTGCCAGGTAGCTACGGTGTATCCCAGGTTGATGCCTCCCCGCTTCACATCGTAGTCGTATTTAACGCTGAATATAAATTCTTTGTTTGTCGCTTTACCGGCATTCATGAAGTTGCAAATGTTGCCGCCTTTTTCGTCAATGTTGAACAGATAGTAGTAGCTCAAGGAATCGCATTCGTTCCAGAGCGCAAAAGTGCCTGCTTCGGCTTCGGCAATCACTTCGCCGGCCAGCGTTTTTGCCTCGTTAAGCATTTGCGTAATGGAGAGGTAGCCGTCCGGCTTTGCAGCGCCTGCGCCCACAGATGCGCCGTTGCCGTCGAGGTCATAGCTGATACCGGGTGTATATTTTTCCCACGTTGCCTCGTACAGCAATACTCTTGCCAGAAACGATTTTGCCGCTTCCCGGCTGACCTTGCCCTTGTCGGCAGCTGCAATATCGCGCTCCTGGGGAAGCAGCGGGATAGCCGCTCTCAGGTTGGCGGCAATGAAGTGAACCAGTTCGTAGCGGCTGTTGCGGGCGCCTTGAATCACAGGGTCGTCCACATCCGGTACATGGTCAACGATGGGTATGCCGCCGTAGAGCTGCAGGAGGTAAAAATGCTGCCATGCCCGAAAAAAGTACGCTGCTCCGACCGACGCGCCGATTTCGTCTTTGCTTCCCGCATATTCATCGGCTTTGGCCAGCAGGATGTTGCAGGTACGGATATACGAGTAAGGTTTGTCCCACCTCCAATCCGTTTCGCCGGCCGAGCTGCCGCCGTTGTTACCCAAACCTGAAATATCCAGGTTTTGGTCCATTTTGTAGTACGTTGTCGCGCCGTTGTAATCTTTCCAGCCCTCCAGGTTGTACAAAGCGTTTGCCGCCTGCTTGAAGTGGTCGGGCGTTTTAAACATAATCGCTTCTGTACCTTGCGACAGAGGCTCCTTGTCGAGGAATTCGCTGCACGCGGACAATAATGTCGCCAGCGTTATAAATGTAAACGTAAACGCCAGCGCAAATGTAAATATTTTATTAATGAGCTTCATAGTTGTAAACTTTTTTAGTTGTTAAAATGTAATGTCTAAGCCAAACGAAAGCAAGCGGCTGAAAGGGAATGTATTGTTCGATGCTTCTCCGTGTTCGGGGTCGTATCCGTCTTTGATTTTCGTCCACTCCCAGAGGTCGTCACCCGAAAAGTAAACCCTCACCTTCTCCAGCGAAACCTTACTGGTCAAATGCTTGGGAAGCGTGTAGCCTACAATCAGGGATTTCATCCGGAGGTAGGTTGAATTTTGAACGCTCACGTCCTTGTTTTCATAATTCCACTTGTTGAAATTCTGGTCGCGGGACGCCACCGTATATTCTGCATTGGGATTTTCCTCCGTCCACATCTTGCCCATAAACGTAGTGTTCTGCAGCGTATAGTTGGTTACCCAGGGGGCGTAGATATTGCCGGTGCGCAGCACGACCTGCTGCCCTACGCCCTGAAAGAATGCCTGAAAATCAATACCTTTCCATTCCAATCCGACTTTAAAACCAAACGTATAGTGGGGAGCAGCATCGCCTGCATACGACAAGTCGTCGGTTGTGATAGCGCCATCGCCGTTTGTATCCGCCAGCTTGCGGGCGCCCGGGCGAAGCCGGTTGGTACCTTTTTCCTGCGGCGCAGGAATAATATTGCCCGATTTAGGCCCCGAGCGGTCGGCGTTCCAGTAGTACTGGTCGTAGTAAGCGTCGGCTTCCGCCTGCGTCTGGAAAATACCATCCGTTTTGTAAACGTAGATAGCGTTGCGCGGCATCCCTATCAGGCGGTTGCGGTTGTATCCCGCCTGGGGGACGTTTTCGTTGTTTTCCAGCTCAATTACTTTTGCCGAGGCGTCGGCAACGAAACCGCCAACGTTGTAGGTAAGCGCTCCGATTTTATCCCGCCAGCTGAGCGAAAACTCCCAGCCTTTGGCTTCAAATTTGCCGTTATTGGTTTTGGGAGCGGTAGCGCCCAGCACGGACGGATAGGTTACCGGAATAAACATGCCGTCGTTGGTTTTGCTAAAATAGTCGAAAGAACCGGAAAGGCGGCTTTTCAGGAACGCAAAATCCACCCCGACATCGTGGCTGATAATGGTTTCCCAAGTGCGGCTTTCCGAAGTCATTCCGCCGAGCCACATGGAGGATTGCGCTGCCAGCGCAGTACCGAAGTAGGCGCTTCCGGTAGAAATCGTGGCGTAGCGTTCGTAATCTTCGACGCCCTCCACGCTACCGGTTTTTCCGTAGCTGTAGCGAGCTTTCAGGTTATCTAACCAACGGAGATTCTCCATGAAGCTTTCGTTGCTAATGACCCATCCGCCGGAAACCGAATAGAAATTTTTCCACTGCTGGCTGGCAGACAGCTTCGAGGAGCCGTCGCGGCGCCCCAAAAATTCCACCAAATACCTGTCGTTGTAGCTGTAATTCAAGCGGGTGATGTAGGAAACAAATCCCCATGAGTTTTGTCCTCCGTTGGCGCCATTGTTTGTGCCGCTTACCATCGTTTCCAAATCAACCAGACCGGCGCCTTCATACAAAGGGCCATTGCTGCGGGAAGCTAATATCCGCTTGTAATTTTCCTCTTCGGCAGTCATGCCCAGCATGGCAGAAACATTATGAACCTGATTAAATTGGCGCTCATAGTTGACAAATCCGCCAAATGTCCTGTTTTCCCACTTGAGGAGATCTTCGCTCAGCGACCCGGGACCTTGCCGGTTTGTGGTTGGCACATCCACCCAGTCGTAGTACTGTATTTTGTTTTTCAGGGTCTGAATATCTTTCCCCACTCTCTTGTAAGCGCCTGTGGCGGCAACAGACAGCCCCTGCGTTAGCAGGGAAAGGTCGAGTGTTGCTTTGATGTTTGCGCGCAGCGTCTGGAAGTCGGTTTTGATATGCCCGCCGTCCACCAGCCCGCCAACCGGGTTGCGGTTGCCGAACGTGTCGTAGAAGTGACCGTTTTCGTTGTACACAGGCCATATCCAGGGGTCGTAATACCCGTCCCCCACGTTTGTGCTTGGCATGGTGATGTTGCGTATTTCGTACGACATTCCGGTTTCGAACTTCAAGATTTTGGTCGCCTGATAGTCCATGTTCAAGCGGGCGCTGTACTTCTTCTCGCCGTCTTCCGCCACTTTGAGCTGCGATTGGTTGTTGGCGTAGCCCAGCGAAGCCCGGTAGCCGAATTTATCGTCCGCGCCGGAGATGCCTACCGAATGTTTATGCGAAAAAGACTGCCCGTACAGCTCATCCATTAGCGAATGGCCTGGTTCGTAGCGGTAGGTTTTCCCGCTGTTGGTCAAGACCAGCGTTTCCCCGTCGCGCAGGGCGCGCCACAAATCTTCCCTGTCGTAGCTCTGGCCATTGGCGTCCACCCCCGGAAGCACGCTGCCGGTAGCGAATATCCACCAGTTGATTTGTTTTTTTATATCCTGCTCCGACGTCAAGTCGGGATTGTTCGCCATTGCATCGCGGTACTGCGCGTCGTAGAACATGTCCAGCCATTCCGAGTTGGAGGTAATCGGCGGTTGTATGCCGTCGATGGTGGTGCTAATGGAGCTGCTGTAGGTAATGCTCGCCTTGCCCTGCCGGCCGCGCTTGGTAGTTACCAGCAGCACTCCGGAGGCCGAACGGGCGCCGTAAATGGCTGCCGAAGCGTCTTTCAGGACAGATACGCTTTCGATGTCGCTCGGGTTCATCTGGTTCAATTCGTCCAGCGAACCGGATATGCCGTCAATCAATACCAGCGGGCTGGAATTTCCGTTGACGGAGATATCGCCGCGGATTTGCATCGCCACGTTTTCGCTGCCGGGGCGGGTTGATGTGCGGGTAACGATAAGCCCCGGCACCTCTCCCTGAAGCGCTACCGAGGCGTTGTTAATTCCCCGATCTTTGAAGGCGTCATCGCCCGAAATCTGGGAGATAGCGCTGGTTAGCGAAGCCTTCTTCTGTACGCCGTAGCCCACTACTACAACTTCGTCGAGGGCCTTGTCGCTTTCGTTCAGCGTAACGTCCACACGCCCGCGCCCGTTCACCGGCTCCTCCTTAGTAGCGAGGCCAAGAAAAGAGAACACCAGCGTAGCGTCGGACGGTACGCTGATGGAGTATCCGCCGTTGGCGTCGGTAATGGCGCCCACAGTGGAGCCTTTGACCACAACGCTTGCCCCCGCCACAGGTTCGCTGTTGCCATCGAGCACCGTTCCGGAAACGTTGAGGTTTTGCGCGCCCAGCGACAGCGGTAACAGGGCGCATAGCAGCCACGGCAGCAGCAGGCGCCTCATGCGCCACCGCCTACCGCCAGCCGCCGGAGCAGGGGGAGGACATAGCCTATCCTGCTCAATCTTGATCGAGATTTTTTTTCTCATGATAAAAATGTTTAAGTGAATAAAAAGGATGGAAAAAATAATAAGCAGCAGCAAGGCGCTACCGCTCATTAGGGCAGGCATAAAAAAAATGAACGGCCAAAATATTCGGTCGTTCATCAAAAAAGAAAAGGTACAAAGTATTGTAAAAATCGAAAAAATTACGTGTGCTACGGCCGCATTACGTAACTCGCTGAGCTGTGTGTGTGTGTGTGTGTGTGTGTGTGTGTGTGTGTGTGTGTGTGTGTGTGTGTGTGTGTGTGTGTGTGTGTGTGTGTGTGTGTGTGTGTGTAGCGGCTACCTGCAAGTTGTTACTTGCGGGTAGCATGAGGAAAATTATATGTTGGGGCAGCGCTTGTACCATAAAAGTTAAGCTGATTGCTGTTTTTTTACCAAACTTCTCAACAAAAATATGTAAAATGAAACGGTCAAAAGTAAGTAATATTTTATTGCGACAAGCATAGCGGTGCGTTAAATTACATAAACAAAGCAATATATTTTATATGGTTAACATATAAGTTGCTCTTTTGCAGCCATTTGTCTTTTTGAAAATTTTGCTCTTTAAAGGGGGGGGGAATTTATTAGGCTAAATCTTTTTTGGGGATGGCGCTATGGAAAATAAACGGCAGCTCTCGGAGAGAGCACACCTGCCTAAGCAGCAGCCGCCTCCCGCGCCGTGCGCCAACAAAAAAAGGAGAGGATTTATGTCCTTTTCTGCCGAAAATTTTATAAATCCTCTCCTGCCACGAGAGCGGCATACTGCGCGCGGGCAAAAATTGTGATATAGAAAGAGTATTCCACACAGTCGAAGCAAGCTGTCGTCATCCGTCATTGCGAACGAAGTGATTACAACTCACAAAAATATCCCGCGCACGGTATAATTCATAACTCTCTTAAACTCCCACCACCGTAACCGTTTTTCCGTCCACCGTTTCCTTCTTAAAGTAGAGCTTGTCTTCCCACTTTACCGTCTTGCGGCGGTCGAACACCACCATCCAGCCCTCGTTGCA
>JAISAC010000080.1 GCA_031266935.1 Prevotellaceae bacterium | reverse complement strand
TTGTGGTTTTTGGTTTGGGTCCGGTCCGGCGGGTGTGTGGGGGGGGGCGGGGGGGGGGGGGGGGGGGTGGGGGGCGGCTCCCCCCCCCCCAACCCGTAGAGACGGGGCGCGCCCCGTCTCTACATGCCCCACGCACGTCATAACATCAATCTCAAAATTTCCAAAAACCACCAATTCAAAATTCCCCCACTGCGTCAGCCAATTCAAAATTCAAAATTCAGAATTCTTCACCATCTTCGTTGTTTGGGTTTTGCCGTCTTTTTCCAGCCGGAAGAAGTACAGGCCTGCGGGCAGCTTCTCCAGCGCAATGGTTTCCTCTGCGCCGGTAATTTTTTGGGTGTGCACTGCCACGCCGGTAGCCGCGAAGACTGTAAGCATGCAGCCCTCCGCGCTTGCGAGGTGCACCGAGGCGCCGAACGGGCTGGGGTAGAATTTTGCTTCTACCTGTAGCCGATCGTCCACGCCGGACTGCGCTTCGGGCGTCCACTTGGCGTAGAGCGTAACGCTGCCCGAGGCGAAGGTGGTTGCGGTGTACAGCGTACCTCCGCCGTCGGGTTGCGTGTACCAGCCCGCGAAAGTGTAGCCGCTGCGCACAGGTCTGGGCAAGTCGCCTACATGCGCACCGGAAATAACGGTTTTGTCGGCTTGGCTTACCGTGCCGCCCTGCGCGTTGAAGGTGAGGACGCTTTCCTCCACCACGAGCACTTCTTTTTCGCTTTCCTCTTTTGCCAGCGCATAGCTGAATGCCACGCAAAAGTTGTACAGGGGGTAAGGCCTGCCGTAAATAACAGCGCCGCTTTCATCTTTCGGCTCGTAGGAGGGGCGCAGGCTTCGGTTGCCCGAGCGCGGGTAAATGTAATTTCCTTGCGCGTCTTTTTCGTCAATATTCACGTAGGTGAAAACGGCAGGGTAGCTGTCGCAATCCCGCAGATTTCCGTGTCCGCGCGTGTTTTGGGAGGCATAGACAACTTCCAGGTCGTCGGTCAGCGGGTTGGCGCAGGTAATCTCCACGCAGTCGCTATCAACAACCGTTACGCTGCTGATGGTTTGGCGCGCCTGCTTCAGATATACTTCAAAGCCGTAATCTTTTTCCTGCGGCAGCGTTTTTACGTCTAACACCAACGGCGGCGCCGGAACGTGGAGCTGTATGCGTATCTTTTTGCTGTCGCCGGCGTCGCGAGTAATTTTCTTGGGCTGCAAGGGTTTGAAGTTTTCGCCCAGCGCCTTATGCTTGTAGTACACCTTTCCCAGCATTTCGCCGTACCAGCGGTATCCGTTGGCGTCCAAGTGTCCGCCGTAATCCGTCATGGGGTAAACCGGGCCGGCGCAAACAATGTCGTAGTGCTCGTTGGAGGCTTCCAGCTGCGCCATTCCTATTGAGACGCTTTTGCCGCGCGTGTACTGCGCTCCGGTTTGGTAGGTGTAGAATACAGGCTTTTCGCTTTGCCCGTAAATGCTCATGGCGTCGGCCTGCATGTTGTTTTTGAGCTTTACCAGCAAGGCTTTATACTCGTCTTTGGAGGACGTTGGGCTGGAGCCGGAAGTTAACCCGCCGCCTTCGGTGGTGTAGTTCCATTCGCCTTGCAGCCAGAAGATTGCAGGGCATGAGATGGTACTTTGCGTACGCGCAGCCGCCTGCTTTCCGTAGTGGAGCGCCTGCGTATAAACGCCGTACAAGCGCTGCACCTGCGACTCCTTCGAGAGGTCTTCGATAGACTTGCCGCTGTCGCCGGTGGATGTCGCGATAATATTATCCTCCAACTCTTTGAGGCGAATATGGTTTGCCGCGCCCATAATGGCCGGCTCAAAAAGGTCGTTGCCCATAACGAAGGCCGGATGCCCCGTCAGGGGATTGATTTCGAGGCGATCGTAGTTGCCGTAGTTGAACCATACCTGCTGCCCAAGCATGTAAACGCCGGAAGCGTTTTCGACGGAAAGGTTTGTACCGGCTTCGTGTCCGGTGGAGAGGCTTTGCCCGTACATAATGAGGTGGGTGTACTCCTTACTTTCGGGCGTTGCTGTTGCCGCGCTCCACATGCTGCGCATTGGGAAAATCGAAACATTCAGCATCGAAGCGCCTCCGGTGGAGAACGCCTCAAGGCTATCACAGCCGGCGGCGGGGTAAACAAGCGTAGAGCCGGTAACCGTATTGTTGGCGCCAAAAACCTCAACGCAGTTTCTATCGACAAAGATGCGCATTTTGAGCTTTCCGTCCACAACTGCCGCCTGCGGGGCGATTTGCGAGTACCTGTCGCGGTATTCGCCGATGCCGGCGTTGGTGCGGTCGTTGTAGAACTGATTGCTCGCTCTGTTATACCCTATTTTCGTATAGTAGCCGTTGCCGGAGCGTACGCGGAAGCCTACTTCGGTTGCGGCGCTGCCGGTGAGGTCAAATTCGGCGACAACTTCGTAGGATTGTCCGGTGAAATCAATCGCCTGCACTCCATCTATAGGCTGGCTGTTGAACATAAGCGCATTTGCAGCGTCGCGCAGGATTTCGTATTCGGCGAGCGGCGTTTGCCGCAGGAGGTATTTCCCATTGGCTCCCTTAAGCAGCGAGAGCTCGCTCTGGAGGGTCATTTGTCCGTTGAACGTCCTGTTGCCGTTGTCCTTTCCGATGTTCGCGGCGCGGAAGTTTTGCCAGCTGATGGCTATCACGCGCTGCGGCTCGTCGAAACTGCCAAGGCTATACGTTTGCGTGGCGTAGGCGTCGTTGCCGTAGTTCATGTTGCCGTCGCTGCTCACGTAGTGGCTGTCGGGGACAAACGTCCACTTTCCGCTTACCTGACGGAAATCGCCCACCTTATACCCTACCCCACCGCGGCTGAGCACCCACCTGCGCTCGCCCGGCTCGCCGTTGACAACCGGCAGGGGGAAGAGATCGGGACATTCGGTGTGGATGTTGGTGTAGGTCGATTCTACCGCCCAGTCAATCAGGTTGTCGGACGAGTAAATGCGGAGCGGGCCTCCGGCGATGACTAAAAACCACTTGCCCTGGTAGCGGAATACCTTGGGGTCGCGAAAAGCGCGGTCGTCAATCGGGTCTTCCGTCCAGTCAATCGACACGCCTTCGTGCTTCGTAAAATGCCGTCCGTCCTTGCTGTAGGCAATCGTTACGCGCTCGCCGTTGCCGTCGGCGGTGATAATGAGCACCATGCCGCCGGTTGCGGCGGGCGTTCCGTCGTCGTTTTTAAACAGCCCCGAAGTATTGCTTTCGTCCACAACCGCCGAGCCGGAGAACATCGTTCCGTACTCGTCCGGGTACAAAGCCGTCGGCAGCTCCGTCCAGTGCACCAAATCCGTGCTGACGGCGTGACCCCAGTGCATCGGCCCCCAATCAATTGCGGGGTAGTGCTGGTGGAAAAAATGGTACTCGCCGTTGAAGAAAACCAGCCCGTTGGGGTCGTTAGCCCAGTGCTGGCGTACAGACCAGTGGTACTGCGAGCGGTCAGGCTCGCTGTAGTACAAATCGGCGGCCTTGCGGCGAATAACAATTACGCGGTAAATGATTTTTGCATCCCCGTTGGTACACTCCAGCGTGACGGTGTTGTTGCCCACCTCTAAAGGCACAGCGCCGTTGGGATAGGCAACATCGCCCATCTTTACCGTAACGTTGGTTGCGGAATTTTTCTTTTCAAAGTTCAGGGTAACCTGCTGCGCTTCGTTCGTAACAGAGGTAATGGACACGTACTGCGTCGAATCGAATACGACGTTGTGCTCCACCGCGCCTCCGGTTGCCTGTATGGAAAGATTTTTCAGCTGCGGGTCGGCGGCGGGAGCGATTTCGGTGAAGTTCACATTTTGGTAGGTGCAGCTCGCGTTCCACGAGAGCAGGCCAAGGTAATGCCCGATGAAGGCGTCGTTTTGTCCGTTCACGCTTCCCATCGTGTAGTCGGCGGTGTTTGCAACGACTTCGCCGTTGACGGAGTAAACGATGTGCTTCCCGATAACCGTTACGCTCAGGTGATACTTGTTGTCTGCCGGGCGCGAAATAGTTTTTTGCCCCACCAAATCAATGGCCTCCTGTCCGCGCAAGCCTGTTTTCTGGAATTTAAAGAGGCGCGTTACGCCGTTGTGGGCATGAATGTTTGCCACGTACATGTTTTTGCTGTCCAAATCGTTTGTTGAGCCAAAAACCAGCGAGGCTGCCGATTCGTTGCGGTTGCCGAACGTAACGTCCGCCTCGTACACAAAGTTTCGGGGAGCTTCGGTAGCGGAGAGCGCAAATCCGTCGCCCTTCCCCGACAGGTTGCCGTACAGCCCGCTGCCGGTTACCGTCCACTCGCCGCCGTTGAACGAAAAGTTTTTGAGGTTGGTGCGGAAGCCATCGTCCAACGTTTCGTCGAAAGAGTAGTAGAACGCCTGTTCTACCTCGGTATCCGGTGCGTCTTCGGCAACAGTCAGGCCTACGCTGTCTGCCCAGCCGTTCCAAAGGGCTTTCAACTCGCGCACCCTAGCCGGATACTCCACCTCCACGTTATCGGAATATCCGAGGTCGTCGGCCTGCATCAGCACGATGTTTGGCCTGTCGTTTGCCTGCGCAACCGCGGCCACGGGCGACAACGCCGCCATTGCTAAAAAAATCTTATTCATAGAAATTGTTTGGATTAAAATTTGACACGTAAATTTATGCCTCGCAGTCATTGCTTCACCACCATCCTGACCGCTTTTTTATCGCTACCGGCATACGAGGCTACTACGAGGTAAGCGCCGCCGGAGTAGCTCGACATATCTATGGTAAGCTCCCTGGCGTCAACCGGCAAGGTCTTTAGCAGCGTAGCGTTAAGCGTGTAGATACGAATTTCGCTGATGATTTTTTCGTCGGCTATTCGCAGTTCCGACTGCACGGGGTTTGGCGACGATGTGAGCGTTCCGTAATTGTTGACGACATCCGCGTGGCTTGGAACGTTTACCTCGCTGCTTGTATCCGGCCCCGGCTCCACGTAGCCCGTGTTGACGACCGAGATGTCGTCCCACGCCGCCAACGCTTCATAGGAGCGCACCCCGACAGCTCCCGAAGCGAAAGAAGGGTCGTCAACGTCAATTTTGGGCGTAGCCATATCGTTCACATAAACTTTAATGTTGCTTCCACTCACCGCCACGCGCATTTGATGCCACTGATTGGCGGCTATGCTCATGGCTGCGGTTTTCAGCGAAGTCCACGCACCGTTTGCCTTTCCCAGCTCCACCCTGCCGTCTGCGCTGCTGATGCCGACGTAGTAGCCGCTGTATTCGTCGGGGCCAAAGGAGAAGCGGCTTGCCCGAAACATAAGCCCGCTGTTGCCCCTGTCGCCCACCTGCACTTTGGCGTCGCAGGTAAAATCGGAAAAAGAGGCGAAAGGGTAAACCGACTTGGAGCAGGGGTGGCTTGCCTCCAAGCTGCCGGCAAAGTACACTCCGTCTTTCACGTAAAAGCTTCCGCCATACTGCACCCACCCATCCTGACCGGCAGAGAAATCTTCCGTAAAAAAAGGCACAGCGGGGCTGCCTGCGTTGACGTAGGGCAGGCAGGTAGCGCGAAGCGTTCCGGAGCCGTAGGGAACCAGCGTAACCTGCTCCGTCGCTTCTGCCGCCTCAGCTGAGCCAAAGGGAGGGTCGGTTGCAATACGGTCGTTGTGCGAGTAAGTCCACGAAGGAAGCTGCCGGGCAGAAGCCGTCAGCGTTACCGGCGTGGTGGACTGAATATATGGATTTTCGGGCATTGCGCTTTTATTTACCCGAATAGAAGCTTCGGGGTTGTCCCTGTCGATAAGCAGCGCGTAGCTCCACGCCGAAGCAGGGGTTACCTCGCACTCCCTGAAGCCATTTCCGTAATCGTGATTGTCGTAAACCGACCACTTTTCCTCTATTTTCAGGGAGTAAACCAGCGGGCCGCGCTGAATGTTCACGGAGCCGCTTACCTCATCATTTATCTGAAGCGGCATGGGAAAATCCAAGCTTACCACATCGTTGCTGCTCCACGCGCGGCTGATGGTATAAAAAGCGCCCGGCTCAACACCCTCCTGCGCCGCGCCGTTGACCTTAACTATAGGCGACTTGCACCACGCCGGAATGCGGAGCTTTAAAGGAAACCGCACCGCCTTGGGCGTCGTTAGCCTGAGCGCTACCTCTTCGCCAAAGGGGTAGCTTGTGCTCTCAACGATGGTTACCTCTACGCTGTCCCCCACCAGCGCCGTAACGGTAGAAGGGCCGTAGGCCATTGCCGCCAGGCCGTTGCCGTCGGTAGCCGCCCACATTGTTTTTACAAAGTAGGGCCAGCCCATGTGAAAATCGAAGCGGCAGCAGCCGTAGCCGGAGTACGGGCCGGGCATGTTGCCGTTGTCGTAGGCCTGCGCAAAGGCGTAGTAGCCGTGCTTGCTGATTATCTGGTTGGCCTGCTGGTAGTACTGCAACCCTTTAACGTCGTTAGTCAGCGCGCCGGGCAGCGCGTTGAACGCCACCTTTTCCAGCTGATCGCCAATGCTAGCGTCGCCGAGTATCATCTGGGCGGTTTCGCTCGTCTGCATTTGCTCCACTACCGAGCACAGCTCCAGTCCGGCGAGGGACGATTTGCCGGCGAGCATTTCGTTGCCCGACTGCATCCCGTGGGGTTGACCGTGCTCGCGCAGCAAATGCTCCCTTCCGCGAATGTAGACGTCCCTGTCTGCCTGCGTGTGCGACTTCTGGTAGTAAACTGCCGGCATTTTCATGGCCTGCGGAATATTTACGTTGTGCTTGGGCTGGAAGTCCGCCTCGAACTGGTTGAATTTGTTGTTTGTCAGGATGTCTGTCCAGTCGTATGCCTGATTTTTCAGCTTGTCGGCGAGCTCGAGCAGGAAAGCGTCGCCCGTGCGGTTGTAGAGCCAGAAAACAATTTCGATGTTATCGCCGGCTCTGGATTTTCCCCAGCTGCTCAGCGGCCGGCTGTCGATGGTGCTGTTCTGATACCGGAAATATTTGGTAAGGAAAGGAATCACGCGAGCGTCGCTTGTCGCCTCGCAGTAGTCGCAAATAGCGTAAAGCATGGGCATACGCGCCCACCAGTCGTTGTTGCCGGCGGGGCCGAAGTAGCCGCTACTCTGCTGGCTGCTGAGCGACCAGTCAACCCATTTTTGGGCTTTTGCCTTTAGCTCCTCATCGTTGAGCACGTATGCGAGGGCAACCAGCCCCTTGGCGTAGTACGGGGCGCGCTCCCAGCTGTTGCCCGTTCCGCCGAGCCAGTCGCTCGCCGCGCCCAAATCGTCGGCGCCGTCGTATAGCGATTCGGCATGGCCGGTCAACCCTTCTTTTTGCAGCTGCAGCTGCTTGAGCAGCCAGCCGTTGGCGCGGACAGCGCCTATGGGCAGAGGGGTGAACGGCGTTGAGGCAAGCGGCGCCCTGTTTTTGATGTAGCTGTCCGCCGCCACCGTAGAGGCGAACGCAAAGTAGCAGCAAAGCGCTATTAGCAGCGCGGAGATTTTTTTGTTTTTCATTTGCTTATTTTTTTATTAGAGATTATATTCAATAGAGATTAAGTCAATTTAATTACAGGTTAGGGGAAGTCCTAAAAATTCCCCCAAATGAGGTAATGAGGTTAATGTACATCGTTACTCTCCTTGCTACTGAGGTTGTTTTGTTGAGAAAATTAGGTAAAACCGAGCGTAGCGAGTTCACGAACACTTTAAAAATAAGCACGAGTGAGTAAATGAGGTTGCAC
>JAISAC010000182.1 GCA_031266935.1 Prevotellaceae bacterium | reverse complement strand
TGTGTGTGTGTGTGTGTGTGTGTGTGTGTGTGTGTGTGTGTGTGTGTGTGTGTGTGTGACGTGCGCCCACACATCCAAGCTATGGATTGTACGCGCTATGGCAGTGAAAAATGGCGCTGTATTTATAGTAATCGTGTGTAGCATTATTGTTGTATTTTACCAAGTAAGGTCTAAAATAAAATCCAAATTTATCAAGTTGACCATATCAACGTCGCTCGTACAGGTTTCTTCACCGCGAGAGTACAAACCGAAAATCCATGCTTTCTTAATTGGGTAATTCGGTAAAGCCATTTGCAATTTTTTTTTTTACAATAGTTGAGTTCATAGTTGGGCTATTTCGTTGTGAAAGTAAACATATTTTTTTGCTTGACAAAATATTTATCGAAACGGCTAAATCTTTTTTTGAGATGCTATGAAAAATTGATAAAGGAAATAACGGCAAGCGTTGAGCTGCTACGCAGCTTAGAGGGAGGTGGTAGCGGATCTTACCCCGTGCGCAGCACGGGGTTATCCACCTTCAAGGCCTACTCCGAGAGCAGCCATTTATTTTTCACAGCTCCTAAAAAAAAGATGTAAAAAATATGCTGATGTAATCTATTTATATATAATTTGTTGAGAATGAATGGCGACAAAGTCACCGCCGCCCAACCGTTCCCTTTTTGCTGCGCCATTGTCTGCCTATCCCAATCCCACCACCGGCGTAGTGTACGTAGAGAATGGCAGCGGCGGCGAGGTTGCGCTGTATAGCGTCAAAGGCGAGCTGCTGCGCCGTACTCACGGTAGCAAAGTGGATTTGTCATCCTATACGGCGGGTGCGTACATCATAAGAGTTGGCAACAAGTCGGCAAAGGTGGTAAAGGTGAATTAGCAGGTACAGCAATTTGGATTGCTTTCATGAAAATTTGACTTTTTGAAAATCTTTGTACATTTGCATCTTGAAATCCTTGAATCTGAAATTTTTGAATTTTTGAATCATGAAATATCTTGCCTCATTTTTGCTGCTGCCGTTCTTTGCCTTTACGGCGTTAGCGCAGGTATCTTTCGGGAAGCCCGAAAAAATCAACGATGGGTGGAGCTTTATCCTCAGCGATGCGTCGGCGGCTCCCGATTCCGCCGACAGGCGGTGGCGCGCTGTTGACTTGCCGCACGATTGGAGCGTAAAGGCTCCGCTTAGCCCAACGCTGGCGAGCTGCATGGGTTATCTGCCCGGCGGCATTGGCTGGTACGGCAAGCGCCTTTTCGTTCCCGAAGACCGCAGGGGCGAAAAGGTGTACCTTTATTTTGAGGGTGTGTACAACCGTAGCGAGGTGTTCGTCAATGGCCATTCGCTGGGGAAGCGACCCAACGGGTACAGCTCATTTATGTACGACGCTACGCCTTACGTGGAGTTTGGCGGGGAAAATAGCGTTGCTGTGCGCGTTAACCACAGCCGCAGCGCCGATTCGCGCTGGTACACCGGATCAGGCATTTACCGCGATGTGTGGCTTGTGTACGCCAACTCGGTGCACATTGCGCAGTGGGGCGTGTACGCTGTGCCGCAGGTGGCCACTGCCAAGCTGGGCGAATTGAGCGTGGAGGTGGCGCTGGAGAATGGACTGTCGGCAGGCGTGGCGCTCACGGTGGTGAACACCCTCGCCGACGCTCGCGGAAAGTCGGTGGCAGAAAGCCGCAGCAAGGTAGCGCTTGCGCCTGCTCAAAAGGATGGAAAAATTACGGCTAAGCTGTCCGTGAAAAATCCGCAGCTGTGGAGCCTTGAGGCGCCCAACCTTTACACGCTCAAAACAGCCGTGCTGCTCAACGGTAAGGTGATCGACGAGGCTATTACCGCCACGGGCTTTCGCGCGTTGCAGTTCAGCCCCGACAGGGGGTTTGCGCTGAATGGGCAGTGGATAAAGGTTAAGGGCGTATGCCTTCACCACGACGCCGGTGTGCTGGGTGCGGCGGTGCCGGACGAGGTATGGCGGCGGCGCTTGCTTACGCTGAAGGAGCTGGGATGCAACGCTATTCGAACAAGCCACAATCCACAGGCCCCTGTGCTCTACGACCTTTGCGACGAGCTGGGGATGCTGGTGCTGGACGAAAGCGCCGACGAGTGGGAGTTTCCAAAGCGCAAGTGGATTGCCGGCTGGAACGTTGGAATGCCGAGGTTTGAGGGCAGCGCCGATTTTTTTGAGGAGTGGTGCGCGCGCGACCTTGCCGATATGGTGCGCCGCGACCGTAATCATCCCTCCATATTTGCGTGGAGCATTGTCAACGAGGTAGACTACCCCAACGACCCTTACTCGCACCCCGTGCTGGACGGCGAGGAGGCCGGCAGCTTCACGCAGCCCATTTACGGCGGCTACAAGCCCAACGCTCCCAACGCCGAGCGGCTGGGCGCCATTGCCAAGCGCATGGTGGCGGTGGTGAAGGAGCACGACCGCTCGCGCCCCGTTACGGCGGGGCTGGCGGGGGTGGCTATGTCCAACAGAACAGAATTTCCCGGTGCGCTCGACATCACGGGCTACAACTATACCGAAAGCAGATACGACGAAGACCACAAGGCTTACCCGCAGCGGGTGATATTCGGCAGCGAAAACGGCCACAGCTTTGGCGCGTGGCGGGCTGCGGCGGACAATGAGCACATTTTTGGGCAGTTTCTTTGGACGGGCATTGACTACCTCGGCGAATCGAACAGGTGGCCGTCGCGCGGCTTTTACTCCGGTTTGCTCGATTTCGGCGGGTTTACCAAGCCGCGAGGATACTTCCGCCAATCGCTGTGGAGCGGCAAGCCAATGGCGTATTTGGGCGCCTATCCTGCGCCGAAAAATGCCGACCGTGCGCCCTCAATAGATGCGTGGCCGGTGTGGAATTATGAGGCGGGGCAGCTTGTTCGCGTGGTGTGCTACACCAACGCGGCAAAGGCGCAGCTGCTGCTCAACGCCAAGCCGGTTGGCAACCCCAAGAGCTACGACGCGCAAACGGGCGTCATTTTCTGGGATGTCCCCTACGAGGCCGGTACGCTTGAGGTGGTGGGCATGAGCGAAGCCGGCGGGGAGGTAAGCCGATGTGCCATTCGCACCTCCGGACGCCCTCACGCCCTCACGGTAGCGGCAGCAGATACGGTTGTTTTCGGCAGCAGGGGAGTGGCGCAGGTGGTGTTGCAGGTGGTGGATGAGCGCGGTGTCCCCGTGATGCTCTCCGACGACGAGGTTACCTGCCGTATTGCGGGTGGTGGCCTCAAACTTTTGGGGATGGAGGCGAGCAACAACGCCGACATGGGCGACTATACCGACAACGTGCAGCGCGCTTTTCACGGGAGGCTGCTGGTGTACCTGCAAGCCACCGGACAGGAGGAGGGTGTGGCAGAGGTGGAGTTCTCGGCTCCGTGGCTAACGAAAGCAAAAATAGCCGTAAGCTGTAAGCGTGGTAAATGATTGCGGTGGTGGCAGCAGCCGCTAACTTTTTTCTCCGACAAATTTATCGGCTTCGTTTTTGAACATCACGTTGAAGGTGGTAAGGCTGCCGTATATGCGGGTAATGTACTGCTCCATTTCTACTTTTTCTTCGTCGGTGAGCTTGTTGTGCGCGTTGATTTTTTGCTCAAGTACGCGCAGCCGGTCGCGCAGCATGACGATTTTGTGGAAGAATGTTTCCAGCGGGATTTCTTTTTCTTTAAGCTCGGCGTCGCTTGGGTATAGCACCATGCGTCCGCCGTGCCAGCGGCTGCCCATTTCCACTTTTTGCGTTATGTCGCTAAAGCGGTTGAGGATTTTTACGAGGCTTTTTTCAATCTTTTCGAAGGTGGCCATGTCCGAGGGCGACTCAACCGCATCAACCACCTTTAGCCCGTCGTACTCGCGGCCGATAATTTTGGTGCCGTTTTCCCAAAATGTTACTTCGTAGGCGTCGGTGCGCACCTGTATCACCACGCCTTTGCCGAATTGCGGATGCTCCACGCGGGAGCCTATGCCTAATGTTTCCATCTGATAAAGCCGGATTTGCTTCGCCTCGCTCGCAATTGGGCGGAGCCGGTGCATCATTCGCCGATAATTTTGTTGCGAACTTCTTCGACTACGCTGTGAATTTGCTGCGCTTTGGGCATGTCAATCGTTTTGTCTACGCCGCTATATTCGCTGATAATGGGTGCGAGCAGCGTGAGCAGGGCTGCAATTTCCGGGGCGTCCGAGTTTTTTTCGATAATACCTTTAAGCGTTTCGAGCGATTGCTTTTGGTTGGCCACGACTTGCAGCAGGTCGCCGGGGTTGCTGCTGGTGGTGGCAACGTATGCGGCAACGTATAGACCTTCTACCCACATGCCGGTCAGCACCTGTACGGAGATGTTGTCTTTACCGTTGTTTTCCAAAAACGAGTAGGTTTCGTCAAACGACCGCGTAATAATGCTGACGAGCGTATCTTTGTTTTCGATGTTGCGCTCCACCTCGTACGCCAAATCTGCGTTGAAGTTGGCGGATACGTGCAGCTCGTCCGAAAGCTTTTTGATCGCTTTGAGGTAGTCCATCGTTTCCTGCTTCATGTTGTAGGTGGTTACGTAGGCCAAATCGGCGCTGTAAATGCCGAGGTTGAGGGCTTTATTCGATTCGGTAAGGTAGCTTTCTACCTTGCCGGTGGGGTTGGTAATTTCGATGATGTAGGCTGCTCCCGACCGGTTGATGAGGTTCATCACTTCGTAGGCGGTGGGGATAGGGTATTTTACGGTATTTTCTCCTGTTTGCTCAATGGCGAGCTGAATTTTTTTGCTCGGCTGGTTTCCACATGCGGTTACTATTAGTACGCCTGTGAGCAGCATGGCAGCGTTGGCGGATATTCTTTTTGCTTTCATAAATTGCTATGGTGTTTTTGATGTTTAATACTCCAACCACGCTACGCTATGTAATAAATAAAAAAGGCTATGGCTGAGTAAAATAGTTGGCAGGCGGTTGATTTTTTGCTCCTCAACAAGGACTTGAACCTTGGACCCCATGATTAACAGTCATGTGCTCTAACCAACTGAGCTATTGAGGAATATGTTTATGTGTTATGATTAATAACGTTGGCAAAGATAGCGTTGTTTTTTGAATTGTGCAATACCTCGCACAGTTTTTTGCGAAAAAAAACGAATTTTGTGGAGAAAACGCGGGATTATTTTGTGGGTATGCATATTTCTTTCAATAAAAAAGTGTAAATTTGCAGCCTCAAAAAATACGCTGTCGGTTTATTTATTCTGCTGCATGGAGCTGCTAAACTGCCGTATCATGGCGCTATTGTTGAATTTTATATTGTTTAATTTGTAATCTAAAATCATTAAAAACCAAAGCAATGCAAGGAAAAGGAGCAATTAGATTTTTGGCCATTGTGCTCGGATTGGTATGTTTGTTCGAGCTGTCGTTTACGCTTGTAACCTATCGAATAGGGAAAAAAGCCGAAGCCTACGCCACCGACGAAAACGGAAACTTTAGCGCGGCTAAAGAAACGGCTTACCTCGACTCTATGTCGGCCGAGGTGGTGTACAACATTGGCGTGGCTAAGTTTACCTACAAGGAATGCAAGGAAAAGGAGATTAACCTTGGCCTCGACCTTAAAGGCGGCATGAACGTAATGCTGGAAATATCCGTCCCGGATATTATACGCGCCATGTCGGGCAACAGCAGCGACGAAACCTTTAACAAGGTGATGGAGGCAGCTCAAAAAAATCAGGTAACGGGAGAGGCCGATTTTGTTACGCTTTTTGCAAAAACATTCAAGGATGTAGCGCCCGAAGACCGGCTTAGCCGCATATTCGGTACCTACGAGCTGCGCAGCAAAATCAACGCCGGCACCAGCGACGACGACGTCATAAAGGTTATTCGCAGCCAAACGGAGGCTGCCATGTCCAACTCTTTCAACGTGCTGCGCAGCCGCATTGACCGCTTTGGCGTAACGCAGCCCAACCTACAGCGCTTGGGCAACAGCGGGCGCATTCTGGTGGAGCTGCCCGGCGTTAAAGACCCCGACCGCGTACGAAAGCTGCTGCAAGGTACGGCTAACCTTGAGTTTTGGGAAACTTACGAGAACGCCGAGCTTTTTACCGGGCTTAACGAGGCTAACAAAAAAATCAAGGAGTACGTGGAGGCGCAGGCTTCCGGCGACAGCAGCGCTACGGTGATAAAGGAGGATACTGTTGGCAAGCCGGAAGGCGACGCGGTGAGCGACTTGCTTTCGCAAATGGAAGGCAGCGCCGACTCTACCTCTGCTATTTCTGAGGAGGCTGATTTTGCCAAGAATAATCCGCTGTTCTACGTGCTTTCGCCCTCTCTCGACCAGCGGGGCGCAGCGGCTCCGGGCGCGCGCGTCGGGATTGCGCACTACCGCGATACGAGCAAAATCCGTCGCTGGCTGGAGCTTATGCAGGTGAAGTCGCTCTTCCCGCGCGATGTTCGCTTCATGTGGTCTATCAAGCCTATCGACAATGGCGGCACTTACTATGAGCTGGTGGCTATAAAGGCCAACACGCGCGACGGCAAGGCGCCTCTCGACGGAGGCGTGGTGATGAGCGCGCAGAAGCAGTTTAGCGGCACCAGCGCCTACGCCGATGTTTCGATGTCGATGAACAGCGAGGGCGCCAAGGTGTGGGCGCGCCTCACCGCCGACAACGTTGGTAAGTGTATTGCCATTGTGCTCGACGAGTACGTTTACTCGTACCCTCGCGTGAGCAACGCTATAACGGGCGGTACTTCGTCCATCACGGGTAACTTCTCGCCCGAAGAAGCCGACGACTTGGCCAACGTGCTCGAATCCGGCAAGCTGCCCACGCCGGCGCGCATCATTCAGGAGGCTGTGGTTGGCCCTTCGCTGGGGCAGGAATCTATTGATGCGGGGCTGTTCTCGTTTGTGATAGCGTTTATCATGGTGCTTGCCTACATGGTGCTGTTCTACAACACCGGCGGATGGGTGGCAAATATCGCGCTTTTGGCAAACGTATTTTTGCTGTTTGGCGTGCTTGCCTCGCTTCGCGCCGTGCTCACCCTGCCCGGTATTGCAGGTATTGTGCTCACCATGGGTATGGCCATTGACGCCAACGTGATTATTTACGAGCGCATAAAGGAGGAGTTACGAGCGGGAAAGGGGCTGCGGCTGGCCATAGCCGATGGCTACAAAAATGCCTACTCTGCCATTATTGACGGCAATGTTACTACCATTATTACGGGTATTATGCTGTTTTTGTTTGGGTCGGGGCCTGTGCAGGGCTTTGCAACAACGCTCATCATCGGTATCCTTACCTCCATGTTTAGCGCCATTTTCATATCAAGGCTCATCTTTTTGGCGCTTTTGGGCAGAAATAAGGATATAAAGTTCGATAACAAATTTTCGCGCGATTTCCTTCAAAATTTGCACATTGACTTCATCGGCATTCGCAAGTATGGGTACACTATTTCGCTGGTTATTGTGGCGCTTGGCTTGCTGTCGCTGGGGGTGCGCGGGCTTAGCTACGGAGTTGACTTTGCCGGCGGGCGTACCTACGTGGTACGCTTCGACCAAAAAATTTCGTCCGAAGACGCGCGCGCTGCTGTGCGCGAGCAGATTGAAGATACCAAGGGCGCCTCGGTGGAGGTAAAAACGTACAATCAGGCCGGTACGCACCTCAAGATTACTACCGATTACCTCATTGCCGACCAGTCGTCGGTGGCCGACAGCATGGTAGAGGTGATGCTCTACAACGCTATGGCGCCGCTTTACTCGGCGCCTATTACTTACGCTGAATTTATTTCTACGCTCGAAAATCCGAATGGCATTATCAGCTCCGAAAAGGTAGGGCCTACCGTAGCCGACGACATTAAGCGCGACGCTGTTATTGCCGTTATTTTGGCGGTGGTTGCCATGTTTCTTTACATTGCGGTTCGCTTCCGCAAGTGGGAGTGGGGCATGGGTGCTGCCGTGTCGCAGGCGCACGACGCGGCGGTGGTTATCTTCCTGTTCTCCGCCATATCGGGTATTGTACCGTTCACAATGGACATCGACCAGTCGTTTATCGCGGCGCTGCTTACCATTGTGGGGTATTCTATCAACGATACGGTGATTATTTTTGACCGTATTCGCGAAAATATCGCTAACCACCCCAAGCTCGATTTGCGCCTAAACATCAACAACGCTATTAATGCCTGCATGGCGCGTACTTTCAACACGTCGTTCTCGACTATGCTGGTGCTGCTTTTGATATTCCTGTTTGGTGGTGAATCAATTCAGGGTTTTGCCTTTGCGCTCCTGATAGGTGTGCTGTTCGGTACTTACTCGTCTATGTTTATTGCTGCGCCGCTGGCGTATGAGGTTCTGAAAAATAAGCAGGCGCCGGCAAAGTAGCGTGTACAGCAGGCGCAACATGCAAAAGAGCCGTCCCTCTTAATCATAGAGGACGGCTCTTTTCGTATTTGTTTTTTTCGGTATTTTGTTTGCGCCAGCGGAGCTTGTTTACCCGAGGTAGGATTTTAGCAGCCTGCTGCGCGAGTTGTGGCGCAGGCGGCGAATGGCTTTCTCCTTGATTTGGCGAACGCGCTCGCGGGTGAGGCCAAATTTTTCGCCTATCTCCTCCAGCGTCATCTCCTGCTGACCGATACCAAAGACATACTTCACAATATCGCGCTCGCGGTCGGTGAGCGTAGAGAGCGCCCGGTCTATTTCGCGCGAAAGCGACTCGTTAATCAGCCCCCGGTCTGCGCTGGGCGAGTCGTTGTTTACCAGCACGTCGAGCAGGTTGTTGTCTTCGCCGTCCACAAATGGGGCGTCCACCGAGACGTGGCGTCCCGAAACCTTGAGCGTGTCGGCAACCTTGTCCTTGGGTATTTCGAGCACGTGCGCCAGCTCTTCTGCCGACGGCGCGCGCTCGTGCTCCTGCTCGAACTTGGCCAGCGCTTTGTTGATTTTGTTGAGCGAGCCAACCTGGTTGAGCGGCAGGCGCACAATGCGCGACTGCTCGGCTAAGGCCTGCAAAATGGACTGGCGTATCCACCACACGGCGTAGGAAATAAACTTGAAGCCGCGCGTTTCGTCGAATTTTTCGGCGGCTTTTATCAGCCCGAGGTTACCCTCGTTAATTAGGTCGGGCAGGCTCAACCCCTGATTTTGGTACTGCTTGGCTACCGACACTACAAAGCGCAGGTTGGCGCGCGTAAGCTTTTCGAGCGCGACCTGGTCTCCTTTTTTGATGCGCTGGGCCAGCTCCACCTCGTCCTCGACGGAGATAAGCTCTTCGCGGCCTATCTCCTGCAAGTATTTATCTAACGAGGCGCTCTCACGGTTTGTGATTGATTTGGTTATTTTAAGTTGCCGCATATGTAAGATTTAAAGATTCAAAGATTCAAGAATTCAAAGATTCAAAGATTCAAAAATTCAGAGATTCAAGAATTTCAAAATTCAAGAATTTCAAAATTCAAAATTCAAAATTCAAAATTCAAAATTCAAAATTCAAAATTTCTACTCAAAGCCTATCGCGTAGTAGGCAACTACTCCGTTGGGGTAAATGCCCTCAATGAGTACGGCTTCGTTGCTTATTGAGCTCAGGGTTTTCGATACATCGCTTACGCTGTTTACCGGCTTGCGGTTGATGCGGGTTATGATGTATCCTTTCTTTATGCCGTTCGCCGATAGCTTGCCCTGCTTGAGCTCCGTTACCTGTACGCCGCCTGCTATTCGGAGCGACCTTTTGGTGGCGGCATCTACTTCTTTGAGCGAAGCACCCAGCACGTTCAGTACGTTGCTGTCGTTGGACTTTACCAAGCTTGTGGTGCCCGCTCTGTTCCTTAGAATAACGTTGATGTATCTCGTTTTATTATCCCTGCTGATGGTGAGCGACACTTGGTCGTTGGGGCGGAACTTGCTGATTTGTTCTTGCAGCTGCGAGCCAGTATTTACGGCAATATCGTTTATCTTGAGCACTACGTCGCCTTTTTTAACGCCGGCTTGCTCGGCAGCGCCGCCTTCAAGTACGCCTGCAATCAGCACTCCCTGTATTTCTTTGATGCCGTGCTCTGCTGCTGTTTCGGAGGTTAGCTCTTGCAGGCTAACGCCCAAAACGGCGCGCTGCACTATGCCAAACTCAATAATGTCGGACGCTACTTTGTTTACAATGCTGCTTGGCACGGCAAATGAATATCCTGTGAATGTCCCGGTAGGCGAGGCAATGGCGGTGTTGATGCCTACCAGCTCGCCGCGCGTATTCACGAGCGCGCCGCCGCTGTTGCCCGGGTTGACTGCGGCGTCGGTTTGAATAAACGATTCTATCTTGAAGTTGTCGGACAGGATGTTGATGTTGCGCGCCTTGGCGCTTACAATGCCGGCGGTGACGGTTGAGGTCAGGTTGAGCGGGTTGCCCACCGCCAGCACCCATTCGCCTAAGCGCAGCTCGTCGGAGTTGCCCATGGCGACAAATGGTAAGTTTTTCCCCTCAACTTTAATTACGGCAATATCTGTGCTTGGGTCGGTTCCAACCAGCCTTGCTGTGAAGGTACGCTTGTCGTTGAGCGTAACGTGAATTTGCTCGGCTCGCTCTATTACGTGGTTGTTGGTTACGATGTAGCCGTCGGTTGACAGTATCACGCCGGAGCCAACGCCCTGTGCGGGTTGCTGCGGTTCGTAGCGGTAGCCTCTGAAGCCGTAAAAAAAGTCCTCCAAAATGGATTCGGGGGAGCGCTGTACGCTGCGCATGTAGCTGGTTGTAACGTGCACTACTGCGTTGACCGTTTTTTCGGCAGCTACTGTAAAGTCAATTCCCCCCGCCGCCGCGCTTGCTGTGCTTTGCGACGAAAAGTGCGATGGCGTGGCGTACGACGTCTCGCTTTGCCCGTCGTCATTTACCGGCTTGACGTGCGATACCAAAAATGCTACCGCTGTACCCACTACGGCAGCCACTAAGCCTGATATAAAGATGTTTTTTTTCATAATTTGATTTATTGGTTATACGTTGGTTTGCTGAATTTGTTTCAGCTTTGATTGTAGAAAATGTTTCGTGCTACTTCTATCAAATATCGTACCGTTGCTCTGTAACCTTGCAATTCTGTCATCCTGTTGATATTTATTAACGGAATGAAGCGCAATTATCGTTGATATTTGTGTTCCTTTGTATGAATTTTTGTCAGCACACAAGCAATGCCAATAGTTACGCTCACCACCGACTGGGGGACGTCTGATTTTTACGTTGCCGCGCTCAAAGGATGTATTCTAAGCATGTGTCCTCATGTTCAGGTTGTTGATATTTCGCATGAGGTGTCGCATCTCGACAACGCTGTTCAAGGTGCCTACAAGCTGCGGAGCGCTTACCCTTACTTTCCCGAGGGTAGCGTTCACGTTGTTGGGGTGGATAGCGAGGCGTACCCCGGCGAGCCGTTTATAGCGACCGAAAGCGGTCGGCAGCTTTTTATTTGCAAAAACAACGGGTTTCTCAGCCTTATGCTTGATAGCCTCAATAGCGTTACTGCCATAGAGCAGCCTGCCGAAAAGATAGCGGGTTTTAACATGCTGCGCGTTGTTCCTCCGGCCATCAAAAAGTTGCTGCAAGGCGCACCGGTGGGCAGCCTTGGCGAAGCTGTGGCGCCGCGCACCTTTACGCCGCCGCAGCCTGTTGTACGCTTCAGGTCAAAGGAAGAGGCCGTTGGGCAGGGCGCAAAGCCATGCGTGAGTAAAATTGTTGGGCATGTGCTGTATATTGACAAGTATGGAAATGCTATCACCAACATTACGCGCGAGCTGTTCTACGACAGCGCTCAGGGCAGGCCGTACGATATTATTATCAGCAGCGAGCGCTACAAGCTTTCGCAGGTGAGCAGTACTTATGCCGACGCCGGCAGCGGTATGCCGGTGGCATTTTTCAACTCGCAAGAGCTGCTCGAAATCGCAGTAAGTTACGGCAATGCAAGCCACCTTTACAGGCTTAGCAACGCCAGCAGTATCATTATTATATTTCAGGATAAATGAAGGAGACATTACAATCATTCGAGCGGCTGCTCAGCATCATGAACGAGCTGCGCGAAAAGTGCCCCTGGGACAGGGAGCAAACCATCAGCAGCATCAGGCCGCTGACCATTGAGGAAACGTATGAGCTGAGCGAGGCTATACTGGAGGGCGATATGCAGAATATCCGCAAGGAGCTGGGGGATATTTTGCTGCACATCGTTTTTTACGCAAAAATAGCGTCCGAAACCAGCGATTTCACCATGAAGGATGTTATTGATGGCCTTTGCGACAAGCTGATTTATCGCCATCCGCACGTGTTTGGCGAGCGTCGGGCGGATACTTCCGGACAGGTGGTCAAGAATTGGGAGCAGCTTAAGCTGAAGGAGAAGGATGGTAATAAAACCGTGCTGTCGGGTGTCCCATCGTCGCTGCCAACGCTCATCAAGGCGCGGCGCGTGCAGGAAAAGGCAAGAGCAGTAGGATTCGATTGGGAGCGGCGCGAGCAAGTGTGGGACAAGGTGCAGGAGGAGCTGGACGAGCTAAGGGTGGAAATAGAAAAAATGGACACCCAAAAAATGGAAAGCGAGTTTGGCGACCTGCTTTTTGCGATAGTAAATGCTGCCCGCCTCTACGACGTTGACCCCGAAACGGCGCTGGAGCGCACCAATAAAAAGTTTATCCGCCGCTTTGGGTATCTGGAGCAGCAAACCATAAAAAAAGGGCGGTCGCTTACGGAGATGACGTTGGAGGAGATGAATAAAATTTGGGAGGAAGCAAAGGCTACTGAAAATTTGAATGTCGAAAATTAGAGTTGTGAAAAGATGGATACTCAATACGATTCCGAAAACATAAAAACGATTATCTCGCAAGGCGAATCTACTACTGTTCAGTTCAAGGTGCGGGTGGACGACGCTTACAAGGCAGGCACAGAGATGACCGCTTTCAGCAATACGCAGGGCGGGCTGTTGGTTGTTGGCGTTGATGATAAAACCGGAGCAGTTAAGAAGCTGTCTTTTGAGGAAATTCAAGCGACTAATGCTTTGCTTGCAAATGCCGCTTCCGAAAATGTAAAGCCTGCAATCGTCATAAAAACCAAGACTATCAGCGTTGACGGGCAAAATATTGTTGTTGCCGAAATTTCGAAAGGCAAAGATAAACCCTACAAAGACAACAAAGGTATTATATGGGTAAAAAACGGCTCTGATAAGCGCAAAGTATTTTCCAACAATGAGTTGCGTGTTATGATGCAAAGCTGCGGTACCCTTTCTGCCGACAGCGACAGCGTTGCCGGAACTTCGTACAAGGATATTTATGAGCCGACGTTGAAAAATTTTCTTTTTAAGCGCTACACCGACGAGCTGACCAACGCGGGTATTCTGGGGCATTTGGTGCAGGGCTTTGAAATCGGAGATATCGTAAAAGTGATAGATGCTAACTTTACCGTTGAAAAGCTGCTGAAAAATATCTCGTTGATGAACAACGCCGGACAGCTTACCTTATCGGGCTTGTTGCTGCTTGGTAAAAGCATACAGCGATACAATCCTGTATTTACGGTCAAGGGTGTTTCGTTCGTTGGCAGTAGCGTGGGAACGAATGAGTTTCGTGATAAAATGCCCGACCGTGAGGTGGAGGGAAATTTGCTGAAGCAGTACGAAGCGTCTATTTCGTTTATCAACCGAAACTTAAGAACCGTTCAGGTAGAGAAAGAGTTTAACAGCGCGGGACAGCTGGAAGTTCCGCTTGAAGTATTCGTGGAAACTTTAACCAACGCTCTCATTCATAGAGATTACTATATTAATGCTCCTATTCGATTGTTTATCTTTGACGACCGAATTGAAATACATTCGCCGGGCATTTTGCCCGATTCTGTTACGGAAACAAATATCATGCAAGGAATTTCTGTGCCTCGCAATAAGCTGCTTTTTGATAACGCCAAGCACATGCTCCCCTACACCGGCATAGGTAGCGGCATAGTACGGGCAATGAAAAGCTACGATAAGCTCCTTTTCCGGAACAACACTACAACAGAAGAATTTATTATCACAATAATGAGAGACAAACCAATTGAGGAAAAAAGAGCCGGCTGCGTACGCTATACCCCTGGAGGACTAGGTACTATTAGTATTGTAGCAGATGATGGCGGCGGTAGTAGCTACAAAGATGATGGTGTAAAGCGTGAGAAGAAAATGGTAAGGTATGCTGCTATAAAGCGTCGAACTAAAAAAAGGAAAGATGATTTCAAGGATACATTTAAAGGCCAAAATGAGGGAATAAATCGCACCTTTGAGGGAATAAAAAATGACCCTACAAGCGAAAAAAAGCCAGATGAAGGAATAAAAGATGACTCTACAGGAACAAAGACCCGAAATGAGGGAATAAATCGTACTTTTGAGGGAATAAAAGATGATTTTAAAGGAACAAAAGAGCAGAATGAGGGAATAAATTGCGCTTTTGAGGGAATAAAAGATGATTATACAGGATCGAAAACCAAAAATGAGGGAATAAATGAGGGAATAAATTTTATACCTGAAATAATAATAAGCGAAAGAATAAAAGCAGATTTATTGTCAATATGTTTATATCTACAGAAAAATGAATTGTCAAAGCACGTTGATATAAAACGAATTATTAATAAAAGCGATGCAACGGTTGAACGCTATCTTAAAATGCTCAAAGATAATAGCCTGATAGAATATGCAGGCTCGAAAAAAACAGGCGGGTACAAAATAGTAAGCAGCCGTCAATAATTCAGAGAACCCTAAAAGCGGCGACACCCCTACATCCTTGCCAGCGGCGCGATATCCAAGCTTGCTGTTTCGCCGTTGAGGTATTTGAAGTGCCCAGCAACGGCAATCATGGCGGCGTTGTCGGTGGTGTAGCGTAGCGCGGGCAGGTAGGTTGTGCAGCCGTGCTTTTCGCCAAAGGCGCAGAGCGCGCTGCGTAGCCCCGCGTTGGCCGATACGCCGCCGGCAATGGCAACCTCCTTCACGCCGGTACGCCTGACTGCTTTCTCCAGCTTGTGCAGCAAAATTTCAATGATGGTGCGCTGCAACGAAGCGCACAAATCCGCCCTGTTCTCGGCGACGAAGGCGGGATTGTGAGCAACCTGGTCGCGCAAAAAGTAAAGGAAAGAAGTTTTAAGGCCGCTAAAGCTGTAGTCTAACCCCGCAATTTGCGGCTTGGCAAAGGTAAATTTTTGTGCGTTGCCCTGCGCCGCCAGCTTGTCTATAGCGGGGCCGCCGGGGTATGGCAGCTCCATTACCTTGGCGCACTTGTCGAAGGCTTCGCCGGCGGCGTCGTCAATGGTTTGGCCGATGATTTCGTGCTCAAGCAGCTTTTTTACTAGCAAAATCTGCGTGTGTCCACCCGAAACCAGCAGGCATAAAAACGGAAGCTTCGGGTGTGGAATTACCTTGCCGGGTTCATCAATAAAGTGCGACATCACGTGCCCCTGCAGGTGGTTTACCTCAACGACAGGAGCGCCTGTAGCCAGCGCAAGCCCTTTGGCAAAGGACACGCCTACCAGCAGCGAGCCAATTAACCCCGGGCCTCGCGTAAACGCAATGGCGTTTACTTCGCGGGGATGCACCTGCGCAATTTCCAGCGCACGGCTCACCACCGGAATAATATTCTGCTGGTGCGCCCGCGACGCCAGCTCGGGAACAACGCCACCGTAAGCTTCGTGCACGCTCTGGTTGGCAATCACGTTAGAGAGCAGCATGGCGCCGCGCACTACCGCCGCCGATGTGTCGTCGCATGAAGACTCTATACCCAAAATAATATCGTTGCGCTGCATTTGTATTCGTATAAATTAAGTATTTTGCCGGCGTTACGTACCGTAATACTTGAACAAAAGTAGTAACTTTGCCCGATTAAGCAAGCTTTATTTTTAAATCTTTTGAAGAAGATACTCATCATATTTTGTTTAGTGGTGCTGGTGCTCTTTTTGTTACCAACGGCCGCTTTTTTTACGGTGCAGCATCCAAAAGTGCAAAAGATGCTGGTGGACGAAACTGCGAAGCAGCTATCAAATAAGTTAGGAGCTAAGGTAAGCGTAGGCTCTGTTCGCTTTCGGCTGTTTAACCGTCTTGTGCTGAACGATGTGTACATACAGGATATGAAGGGAGATACGCTGATTTTTGTGAGCCGGCTGGCAGGCTCGCTCACGCGCCTGCACTTCTCCGACAGGTACGTGGAAGTCGGGACGCTACGCTTGACAGACGCCCGGTTAAACCTCGAAAAAGATACAGCAGGAGTTCTCAACTTAAGTTCGTTGATTAACGGGCTAAAAAGTAGCAGCGACACCTCTCTGCCTAAAGCATCTAAAGAGGAAAAACCTTTTCACCTGCGCGTACACAACGTAGAAGTTGAGCGGCTGCTTTTCAGCTACACCGACTACTTCCTGCAAGAACCGACAAGCGATAGCGCCATCAACTTCAGGCACGTCATTGCAGAGGATGTATCGTTCAAGGTGAGCGCCTTGAATATGGACGGCGATACCATGGTATGCCGCCTTGATCATTTGCAGCTCAAGGAACGCAGCGGCTTCAACCTGCACAAGCTGTCCGGCGTAGTGAGCGTAGCGCCCACCTTTATCGAAGTAAAGCAGCTGGTAGTACGCGACGATTTTTCGGACATCAACGCTAAGTACTACCGCATGGACTACGACAAGTTTGCCGACTTCACCGACTACATAGAAAAAGTGCGCATGTCGGCCGATTTTGTTTCGTCTAAGGTTGATTTGTACACCATTGCCTTTTTTGCGCCCAAAATGTCTAAGCTGCACCTGAACGTTGGCCTTACGGGGCTTGCCGGCGGGCCGGTAAGCAACCTCAGAGGGCGTGATTTGACGCTCGAATTTGGCGAAGGTACAAAAGCCAGAGTCAACTTTTCCATGCAGGGGCTGCCCGATGTACACAATACTTTTTTTACGTTCGACGTAAAAAACTTTACAAGCAGCCCCGAAGACCTCCTTTTGGCCGACAATATTGTGCTGAATGGCAAATACGTCAAGCAGCAGGCGCTGCTACAGCAGCTGGGTGCGCTGCAGGGAAAAGCCCGTTTTACCGGCTTTCTGAGTAACTTTGTAGCCGATGGCGTGCTGCTGTCAGACATTGGTACGCTCATCAGCGACCTCTCGTTTGCGCCGACGCCCGATTCGACAATGCTCATCAACGGAACGCTGGGAACCGACAACTTTAACCTCGGTAAGCTGATAAACGACACCGTTATGGGGAAGATAAATTTCTACGGCAAAGTTAGCGGAACGTTCAAAAACATCAAAAATTTATCGCTCAACGCCGATCTGAGCATCCCAATGGTAGAGCTTTACGGCTACCCCTACCGCCACACCAAGCTCAAAGGGTTGATTACCGAAAATTCGTTCAGGGGAGAGCTGCTGTGCGAAGACGCCAACATGAACTTTGACTTTCGCGGCGTTGCCAACTTTGAAAAAGAAAAATCACAGTTCGACTTCAAGCTTCAGCTGCACCATGCCGACTTTGTAGCCGTTGGGCTTAACAAGCGCGATAGCCTCTCGCTGCTCAACATGGAAGCCGTTGCCTCCTTTGAAGGCAACAGCATAGATAACTTTGCCGGAGAATTTAGCATCAACAGCGCCAGGTACACCACTACGCTGGGCGAATTTCCGGTAGATTCAGTCCACCTGGAGGCAAAGCACAGCGGAAATACCGAGCACTTGTCGCTCAAGTCGGATATACTTGAGGCTACGCTGAAAGCCAAAGGCGGTATGAGCAACGTTGTGCCGGCGCTGGACAGCATACTTCGCCGCTTTGTGCCGGCATACCACAACCTGCTGCCGGTATCGGCGGCGCACGGCAGCGCACCGAAAAAGGAAAAAGAAGCCAAGCCGCAGGAAGTGCTTGAATACTCCTTTTCGCTGCTGACCAAAAACGCCGAGATGCTACAGCAGATGCTAATCCCTACGCTAATGGTTGCCGACAGCACCTCGCTGAGCGGTTGCATTTCGTCCGACATAAGCTGCGCAAAGCTGACGCTTAGCGCTCCCGCTATACGCTACGCCAACCTGCATCTTTCAGATGTGCGCCTGCGCTCCGCCTCGCAGGCCTCGCAGCTGCACTTCAGCGTTAAAGCAAAAAAAGCAAACTTGAACGACCTGAAGCTGCAGGACTGGGAGGTAGCCGGTACGCTGGAAAACAGCCTGCTCGCGCTGACGTCAAGCCACAAAACCAACATTGCCTCGGGTAAAGTAAAAGCACAAGCGCTGTTTTTTGAAAACAGGCACGGCAAGAAAGGCATAGACGTAGAGCTCTTCCCCTCTACCCTGGTGCTGAGCGACGTGATCTGGAATTTATCGCAAAGCAAAATTCGAGTGGAGGACAAGCGCTATACCATTGATAGCTTCAGGCTGGAAAGCGACCTCCAGCTGCTGCATGTCAACGGCGTAGCGTCTCAGGATATACGCGATACGCTTTCGTGCACGCTGCGCAACCTCTCGGTAGGGCCGCTGCTGCATACGCTCAACAGCAAGGTTGAGCTGGAAGGCAACGTTTCGGGGGAAGTTTCCGTTAAGGGTGTGCTTGCGCCGTCGCCGCTGCTTTTTGCCAACGTGCAGGCCTCCGCTGTTACCCTTTTCAAAAAACAGGTAGGAAGTATTACCCTGCACACCTTTACGTCGGAAAACGAAAAAGACCTTGCCATACAGCTGCATGTCAATAAAGACAGCGAAGAAAACCTGAGCGTGGCAGGAACGCTGCAAACCGACGGGAAGGTACAGGCTTTGGCCAAGCTCAACAAGGTAGGTCTGTACCACATTTCGCCGCTGCTTGCGGGGACGCTGTCGGACATTGACGGTACGCTAAGCGGCGACCTTGACGTTACCGGAACGTTGAAGCATTTGCTGCTCAACGGCAACCTGCTCATGAACCAGGGGCAGCTCAAGGTGGACTACCTCAACTCCACGTTCAGAATGAGCGGCCCCGTGGCCGTGAAAAACAGCACGCTACAAATGCTCGGCATACCTGTAAAGGATGACAAAAACAGCGTTGGCAAGCTGAACTTTACCTTAGCCAACATCACCACGCCGGATGACCTCCACTTTTCGCTAACGGTAAAGCCGGATAAATTCCACGTAGTAAACACTACAGAGCACCACAACGACTACTTTTACGGGCAGGGCTACGCTACGGGAACAGTGCAAATCAGCGGCAAGCGCGGCGAAACCAGCATCAACGCAACGGCAACAACCGACGATAAAACATCGCTATCAATACCCTTAGGCTCGAAAACGCAAGTGCAGGGCAGCAACTTTATCAACTTTGTCACTCCTGCCGATGATGCCGAGGTGCAAAAAAAAGAGGAAAACCATGCCGCCTCAAACATCAAGGTTGACCTCAACCTCGACGTAACGAGCGATGCGGATTTAATGCTGGTGCTTAACCAAAATACAGGCGACGTTATCAAGGCAGCCGGCAACGGCAACCTCAAAATTGAGGTGGAGCCGGCAAAAAGCTTGTTCCGGATATTCGGCACCTACACCATGCAGCGCGGCGAATACGCCATTTCCATCCAAAATCTGGTGAACAAAAAATTCAAGATAGACAACGGAAGCTCCATCACCTTCAACGGCGAAGTTGATGCGGCAACGGCCGACATTCACGCCACCTACAAAGTTCGCGCACCGTTGTCCGACCTCTTTGGCGATACCGCCACCGTACGCTATAAGCGCGCTATGCCCATTGACTGCAAGGTGAGCATGACCGGCCGGCTGACCGCTCCCGACCTCAAGTTCGAAATAGACGCCCCCACGGCAGACAACGAAACCAGAGACCGGATGCTGGCGCAGCTCAACACGGAGGATAACGTAGTAATACAGTTCCTTTCGCTGCTTTTGATTGACCGTTTTGTGCCGCAGCAGGATATGTCGGGCTACGGGCAAAGCATTGGCGGCAACACCATTGGCGGGTTTGTGGCTTCGCAGCTGACCAACCTGCTATCGAGCTTTGCATTTGCAGGCCTGAACTTTGGCGCTACGCTTAACATAGCAGACAGCTACAGCGAATCGGATTGGGGCTTTTCGCTCAACGCCAACATTACAGACAGGATAATTATAAGCGCCAGCGTTGAGCATCAGGCGCAGCGAAAGCAGCTTAGCCCAAACAGCAGCGAATACCTTGGCGACGTTGACTTGGAGGTAATGCTCGATAAATCGGGCAAGCTGCGGCTGAAAATGTTCGGCCATGCCAACGACCAGTACACCGAAATGATGGCCGGCAGCAACCGTTACGGCGTGGGGCTTTTCTATCAGGAAGACTTCGACAGCTTTGCCGACTTGTGGAGGGCCATCTTTAGCAAAAAAGCGAAGAGCAAAAACGCCGCCCCCGCAACATCGCAAAATAGCAGCTAATGAGGCTATAGCGAGAACAACGCTGTGAGTTAATAGTATTTAACCAATTGGTTAGCTAAACTTACGAACTATTGAGAACTTCGCAGTAATTTTGTCGGGAATAATTTTTTGTTTTTAATAATATACACAAACTAATGGCTACAAATTTTATACTGCTGCAAGCAGCTGAACCGCAACAGCTTGATTTTATTGAACTCGCTATAAAGGGAGGGTGGGTGATGATACCCATTTTGATACTGTCGTTTATAGCGGTATTTATTATTGTCGAACGCTTTTTGGCTATCCGCCGAGCCTCTAGAGTTGATAACCACTTTATGAGCAACATTCGCGAGTACATCCAGAGCAACCGTACCGACGCGGCCATTGCGCTGTGCCAGGCCAGCGCAATACCGCAGGCGCGCCTCATCGAAAAGGGGATTAAGCGCATAGGCGCTCCGCTAAACGATATTCAAACCGCGATAGAAAACGAAGGAAACCTTGAAGTAGCAAGGTTAGAGAAAGGGCTGGCAATTCTGGCAATGATAGCCGGCGGCGCTCCCATGCTTGGATTTCTGGGGACGGTAACCGGTATGGTGCGCGCTTTTTTCAACATGGCCAACGCCGGAAATAACCTTGACATTCAAATCCTCTCGTCGGGCATATACGAGGCAATGGTAACTACCATTGCAGGGCTTATTGTAGGGCTCGTCGCTTTCTTTGGCTATAACCTTCTGATAGCGCAGGTGCAGCGCGTTGTATTCCACCTTGAGGCAAGCACAATGGAGTTTATGGATATGCTGTACGCTAAAAAGTAGCGGGAAGAAATTTTGAATTTTGAATTTTGAATTTTGAATTCTGAATTAGTTGAATTTTTGAACTTTGAATTATTAATTGAATGGCAATCAAGCGAACATTAAAAGTAGATTCCGCCTTTAGCGCGACGTCGATGAGCGATTTGGTTTTCCTTCTCCTCATATTTTTCATGATTACCTCCACCATGGTTAGCCCCAACGCGCTGAAGCTGCTGCTGCCGCAGAGCAGCAACCAGGTGCAGGCAAAGCCTGCGGTGAGCGTATCTATTTCCAGGAACAGCCCATACCTGTACGTAGATGGAACCGTTCCTGTTACCCTCTCGGAGCTGCCGATAAAGCTAAGCCAGCTGCTCGAAGGAAGAGAAGACCCCACCATCTCCATTCATGCCGAAAAAACGGTAACCATTGATGAGGTGGTGAAAATAATGAACATTGCCAAGGAGCGCCGCTGGAAAGTTATTTTGGCCACCAGCCCGGAAGATTGAGTATAAATTTTTCTACCCATTACAGCTAACTATGCAGCCGGATAAAATAAAAGGTATAATTGCTACCGCGATATTTCACGGTACGCTGCTCCTCATGCTGCTATCGTGGGGGTACCAGAAACCTTTTCCGCCGCCAACCGAGCTGGGCATCCTGATTAACTTTGGCGACGCGCCGACCGGAAGCGGCGTAGAGGAGCCGGCGATCGCAGCGTCTGCTGCGCCCCGCCCGCTGCCGCAACCGGCGCCCGATCCGGAGGAGCAGGGCGTTCTCACGCAAGATTACGAGGAGGCGCCATCCATTTCGCAAAAAAAGAAAAGGGAAAGGCGTAAAAAAGAAAGGCCGCCGCGGAGCAGCGCTGAGCAAAACCCTCAGCACCCCTCCGATATGCAGGCAGACGATGCACCCCAAAAGCCGGTGGAAAAGCCGCGCGAAGTAAATCGCAACGCGCTCTTCCCTGGGCGAAGCGCAGCCGGGTCGCAGGGGCAAAGCAGCAGCGCAGCCTCCGGCAACCAGGGAGCGCCGGACGGCTCGCCGCTATCGCCCAACACCGCGGGCAGCGGGCTTGGAGAGATTAGCGGGGCAAGCCTTGCCGGTCGCTCCCTTGCCGGTCGCCTCCCCGAGCCGGACTACCGCATACAGCAGTCCGGCCGCGTAGTTGTGCGCATTAAGGTGGACAGGGATGGCAACGTAGTGGAGGCCGAAGCAAGGCAAGAAGGCTCTACGCTAATGGACGCAACCCTGTACGAAGCGGCAGAGCGCGCAGCCCGCAGGGCAAAGTTCAGCGCCTCGTCCGACGGCCCGCTTTTCCAAAACGGAATTATTACGTACGTGTTCAAGCTGGGGCAGTAGAAATTCAAAGATTTAAAGATTTAAAGATTCAAAGATTCGGCTAAATCTTTTTTTGAGGTGCTATGTTAGGGTAAACGCACGGAATTTAAAGTTAGGATTTGTGAGCGCTTGCGTCGTCCCGTAGGGACGGAATGTTGGTAGAAAATGATGCCCCCCTCCCAACACACACCCGTCCCGTAGAGCCTGCCCCGAGCATAGCCGAGGGGGACGGAATATGGGGCGAAAAGGGTGTTCAACCTCATTTTTACCTAATTTTCTCAACAAAACAACCTCAGTAGCAAAGAGAGCAACAATGTACATTAACCTCATTACCTCATTTTACTCTGAAAATCAAACCTTAGCATTTTATGCAAGAAAAGCTCATTATCCTCGATTTTGGTTCGCAGACCACGCAGCTCATAGGGCGGCGCGTGCGCGAAATGAATACCTACTGCGAGATTGTCCCCTACAACAAGTTCCCGACGGGCGACGTTAGCGTGAAAGGCGTTATCCTTTCGGGCAGCCCCTTTTCGGTGTACGACGCTGCCGCGTTCAGGGCAGCGCTATCCGACTTTCGGGGCAAAATACCGGCGCTGGGCATTTGCTACGGCGCGCAGCTCATGGCGCACGAGGCGGGCGGCAGGGTTGAGCCGGCAGGGCTGCGCGAGTACGGACGCGCCAACCTGCAAAATATCGACGGCAGCGACGAGCTGCTGCGGGGCATTGCCGGCGGGTCGCAGGTGTGGATGTCGCACGGCGATACCATTACCGCGCTGCCGCAAGGCTTCCGCGTGGTGGCGTCAACAAAAGAGGTTGCCAACGCCGCCTACAAAGTGGACGGCGAGCAAACGTGGGGTGTGCAGTTTCACCCGGAGGTTTTCCACACCGAAGACGGCCCCGCGCTGCTGCAAAATTTTATCCGCATTTGCGGCTGCAGGCAAGACTGGACGCCGGCCTCGTTTGTTGGCGCTACCGTGGCGTCGCTAAGGCAGCAGCTGGGCAGCGACAGGGTGGCGCTGGCGCTCTCGGGAGGCGTAGATTCGAGCGTGGCGGCCATGCTGCTGAGCAAGGCCATCGGGAAAAATCTCACCTGCATTTTTGTTGACAACGGGCTGCTGCGCAAAAACGAATTTGAATCTGTGCTGGAAAGCTACGCGCACATGGGGCTTAGCGTGGTTGGCGTAAACGCCAAAGAGCGCTTCTACGCCAGCCTGAAAGGCGTAACCGAGCCGGAAAAGAAGCGCAAAATTATCGGCAAGGGGTTTATTGACGTTTTTGAGGAGGAAGCGCGCAAGCTGCAAGGCATACGGTGGCTGGCGCAGGGCACCATCTATCCCGACATTATCGAATCGCTTTCCATTACGGGCGCCACCATCAAGTCGCACCACAACGTGGGCGGGCTGCCCGAAAAGATGAACCTGCAGGTGGTAGAGCCGCTACGCCTGCTCTTCAAGGACGAGGTGCGCCGCGTGGGGCGCGAGCTGGGCCTTGCCGAGGCGCTCATTGCGCGGCACCCTTTTCCGGGGCCGGGGCTGGGGGTGCGCATTTTGGGCGACATTACCCCCGAAAAAGTGCGTACGCTGCAGGAAGCCGACCACATCTTCATCCAGGGTCTGCACGCCGACGGGCTGTACCACAAGGTGTGGCAGGCGGGCGCCATACTGCTGCCGGTGCAGTCGGTAGGCGTGATGGGCGACGAGCGCACCTACGAGAACGCCGTTGCGCTGCGGGCGGTGCTCTCCACCGACGGCATGACGGCCGACTGGGCGCAGCTGCCATACCCGTTTCTCGCCCGCATCTCCAACGAAATTATCAACAAGGTAAAGGGCGTAAACCGCGTGGTGTACGACATCAGCAGCAAGCCGCCCGCCACCATTGAGTGGGAGTAAAGCAACGGCTCACGTTTCACGGCTCCGACTTGCCGCTATGCTCTGCTTTGCCGAAGCCATTTTGCTCAAAAACTCTTTGTGGTAGTGCCTGCCTACGGGTATATGCTTCCGGTCGGTGATAACCTTTTCGCTGCTGAACGACCTGATTTTGCTTGCGGCAACGATAAACGATTTGTGCACGCGGATAAAGCCGGATGCCGATAAAAGGTTTTCCATCGCTTTCAGCCTCATGTGCGGCGTGTAGGTTTTGTCGGGGGTTACTACTTTGATGAAGTTGTCGCAGGCTTCGATGTACAGAATGGAGTGGAGGGGCAGCTGTACGCGCTGGTAGCTGCACTTGAAGGAAACGGTTTTGTCGCTGCCTGCATGTCGGAGGTTAAGCTTTTGGAGCGCGGTAAAGCGCTCCTCCGCCTTGGAGTACGCCTTGAGGAATCGCTCAAAGTCAAAAGGCTTGAGCAGGTAGTCCACCACGTCTAAGTCAAATCCTTCGACGGCGTACTCGCGGTGCGCCGTTGTAAAAATAATCAGGGTATCCTTGTCCAAGTCCTGGGCGATGCTGACGCCGGAGATATCCGGCATGCGGATATCCAGAAAAACCAGGTCGGGCTTCATGGTGCGAATATACGCAATGCCGTCCAGCGGGTCGGTGTATGCGCCCAGCAGCCGGATGGAGGGCACCCGGCCGCAGTACTCGGCCAGGAGCTTCAGCGCCAGCGGCTCATCGTCAATTGCAATGCATTTCATTACAAATCTATTTGAAGTTTTACGCGGTAAGCCGCGCTATCGGCTTTAGTTTCCAGCGAGTATCGCCCTGCGTAGGCCAGCTCCAGCCGCTTGCGGATATTTTCCAGGCCAACGCCCGTGGAGGCGCTGCTGCTTTTCAGCCTCGAAATAATTGAGTTGTCGCAGGTGAACTTGAGGCGCCCGCCCTCGAGCGCGGTGGAGATGTGGATAAAGCAGCTCTTGTACGCGCTCACGCCGTACTTGAACGCATTCTCTACAAACGGGATGAAGGTTAGCGGCATAATCTCATGGCCTCGGAAATCGCCGTCCACCTGAACCTTCAGCTCGAGCTTCTCCGATGTCCGCAGGTTTTGCAGGCGGAGGTATTCTTTCAGCATCTTGAGCTCCTTTTCCATTGGTATGCGGCTGTGGTTGCTTTCGGTAACCACGAAGCGCAGAAAGTCGGAGAGGGAAAGGATGGCTTCGGGCGCCTTGTCGTCCTTGCTCAGGGCGAGGTAGTAAATGCTGTTCAGGCTGTTGAACAGAAAGTGCGGGTGAATTTGCGACTTCAGGAAGGAGAGCTCGGCCTGCACCATGGAGCGCTCCAGCTCCTGCAGGCGCTGCTTTTCGGCGTACCACTGCGCAACCGCCTTCAGCCCGGTGCTTACGGTAAAGACAACCAGAAAGTGGTAGGAGTGGGCATATACCCCCAAGCGCCTGAAGAGGCTGAATGGACGGGGAGGCGCAGCAGCCTCGCCGTTCGGCGGCAAAAAATCGGGGCGCTGCGGCAGCATCTCCGGCCCGAAGTGCCGTAAGGTATCGGGGATAAGCAGGTGCCTGAAAATCCACGGAATGGTGAAGCAAAAAAGCAGGTAGGCGATGACCGTTACGCCCAGAAACAGCGCTATCCTTTTCCCCGAAAGCAGCCGCGGCACAAAAATGTGGGCGTTACAGTAGAAGTAGGCTACTAAAAACGAGTAGCAGGCTACGTAAAGCCACGGGAAGCGTAAGCTGCTGAGCGGCGGCTCCACGCCCTTGAAGTGCGGAACGGTGAGGTAAACAAAAAGCGCCCACCCCGCGAGGTGAAGAAGCATCAGCAGCGCCTTTTGGGTTTTATGCGGAAGCAAAACCATAGTTTTGAATTTTGAATTTTGAATAAAATTATCCCATATACCGCAGCTCTGTATTCAGTTTTCGGTTAATGTTTCCAGCAGCGCCGTATTGCAGTTATCCATTTTATCATCTTTATTTGGCGAGGCGCGATAGTAGTACGTAACGTCACTTTCCATTTTTTCAAGTACATTGGTTATTGTTTTCAGCGTATTTATTCCATTTTTTGTTTCTATTTCTTCCACGTACCATTTGTTTTTTCCTTCAAGATAATTTTCGTATGAAGCAATATCTTTATCTGTATTGATTGCCCACGCTCCTTCGGATGTAGCCCACTTACCTGTTGCGGAAAAGCTGAGCGCTTGATATTTTCCTTCTTCATTCGCAATAATGTAGAAGCTATGCGTTGTGTTCCTGGTCTTTTTTACTTTGTATGAAATAGCCGTTCTTGAGTATGCTTTGATGACATAGTGGTCTGCATTTTTCCTTATTTTTCTTAATCTAAATTTAACTTCCTCTTCTTTTTCAAGAACCGCGTTTCCATCGTAGTATTCAGCCAATACATACACATAGGCGTGTAGCGAAGTGCACCCGGTGAATATAAAACCGAATGTGAAAAAAATGATATTCAATATTCTTTTAGCCAATAGAATTTGTATTTAGGGATAATAAATAAATAAATAAATAACATATAACGGATATAAAAGTGTCGTCCCCCTCGGCTACGCTCGGGGCAGGCTCTGCGGGACTTAGCGGGAGCCTCCTGCTTGTCCCCGTATGCT